>NZ_JARD01000001.1:0-1116 GCF_000708345.1 Microbacterium sp. Cr-K32
TCCCCGCCCTCGGGCGGTTCCTGCAAGTCGACCCTGTGGAAGGTGGTGTCGACAACGACTACGTCTGGCCAACCGACCCTATTAACAAGGAAGATCTCACTGGGAAAGCGGAGTGGTGGCGGGTCGCGCTGAACGTTGGAATCGTTGTCGGCGGCATAGCCGCTGGTCTCGCCTGCGCCGCGTCAATCGTCTGTGGCATAGTTGCGGGTGCAGCAACTGCAGCACTGTCGTATACCGCACTCAATGCGGGTACACGAACCTTCAGCTGGAGTGGTCTAGCAGCGAGTACCGCATTGGGTGGTCTTGGCGGTGGTCTTGCAGGAGGTGCAATGAAGCTAACGTCGTGGCGCTACCAGAACATTGCCGGTACCGGAACTGGCGTGCGTTTCTCGGGAGGAGGCGGTCGCGGTACTGACTTCCTGTTCAGAGGGCAAAGAGTTTTCGGGATCCACAGTCACCGTATGCCCACATCTGTATCAAGGAACCCCATCGTTCGGCGGCTACCGCACTACCACTTTCGGAACCCCGGGGGCGGCGCGGGCAGCGGTATTGGGCGACATCGGCCGTTCCAAGGCTGGTGGTGAGTGGTATGGATGTTCGTTGGCCGGTCATCATCTTTGATGATTGGTTGTCACCTGCGGTCGTTCCGGATGTTGACAAGGCTTACGACTATGTTGAGCCGTCTCTCTACCCGAATCGACGTATCTCCTTCGATCGATCTTTTGCGATCGTTTCCTTCGAAGCATCGGCTGGCGAACAGGGCTTCCTGCCCCGATTGCGGGACGGGGTGCCGGAACCTGCGAGGTTCCGGCAAGTTGCAAGAGTTTCGTATCGTTTGCATGGTCCGCGAGCGGTATGGAGGCGGGGTCGACTTTGGCGCTCTGACCAGACCGACACTCGCGGCCTAGATGCTGATCAGCTATGGGCGGCGCTGGCGGAGTTGTTCACTGTGGAGTAGACGACCGAGACGACTCGGGGCGGCGTTGGCGCGCACACTAAGGTCAGTGACCCGCTCGGACGGACGCATTGCGTCGCGGCCGACAGATCCGGCGGGTGTGGATCCGGCGGTGACGACGAACTATCTGTATGCGGCGGGTGGTGATGCGGCGTGGGGTC
>NZ_JARD01000002.1:0-2054 GCF_000708345.1 Microbacterium sp. Cr-K32
GCTCGGGTGCGGGCTCCGGCTCGGGTGCGGGCTCGGGCTCCGCTTCGGGCTCCGGCACGACCGGCTCGGCGGCGACGGCCTCGGGCAGAGCCGGTTCCGAGAGCACGGCGCCGACCACGGGCGACGGCCCGAGCACGGAGGTGAGCGGATCGGCGTCGCTCGGCTCGAGCTCGGCGCTCACGGCCGCGGCACGCACGATGCCGCTCTGCACGGGCAGGCCGTCGGCGTCGGTCGGGGCCTCGACGGTGATCTCGATCTTCGACGCACCGCCGAGGAATCGCTCGTTCCAGGTCGTGACCTCAGCGCCGGACAGCTCGAACGAGTCGGTCGGGGTCGCGACCTGGGCGGAGACCGCGCCTCGCAGGGCGATGCGCACATCGGCACCTTCGGCGACGGCGGCGACGAAGGACGGCAGCGACGTGAACGAGCCTCCCGCGTGTGCGGTGAGCACATCGACGACCGTCGCGAGCGTCTTCTCCTCCGGCATCCGCTCCCACAGCCGCGCGACGACATCGCCCGGGACGTCGGGGGGCAGCGCGACGAGCGCTCCCGGGATGACGATCAGGTACCACTGTCCCGGTCGGTAGATGGTCTGCATCAGCGAACCCCTCCTGCTGCGGCTTCTCGTGGACGTGTGTCCTGGTCGATGTCCGTGTCGGTGGCCATCAGCGTGCCCGGCCGTGAGGCGACGGAGACGGCATCGACGACGAGGACGGTGATGTTGTCCCTGCCCCCGGCGCTGACGGCCTCGTCGACGAGCACATCAGCGGCCCGCTGCGGATCCGACTCGGCGTTCAGAACCTCGCGGATGCGCGCGTCCGGCACCTCGGAGGTGAGTCCGTCGGAGCACACCAGGATGCGGTCGCCCAGTTCTGCGGGGAACATCCAGTAGTCGGCGTCTCCCGTGCTGCTCGCGCCGATGGCCCGGGTGATGATGTTGCGGCGTCGATCGGAGACGGCGTCCTCGGTCGTGAGCTCGCCCGACTCGATCAGCTCCTGCACCACGGAGTGGTCGACGCTGATCTGCTCGAGCTCGCCGTCGGCGAAGCGGTAGGTGCGCGAGTCTCCGATGTTGAGCGCGAGCCAATACCCCATGCCGTCGACGGACGCGATCACCACTCCGCTGAGAGTGGTCCCCGCGCGGCCGTTGCCGGAGGTGGACAGCTCCTCCACGCTCTCCCTCGAGAGCGACAGCGCGTGGCGGACATCGTCGAGCACGAGCGCCGAACGTCCGATGTACCGCGCGAACTCGGCGATCACGGCGGCGCTCGCGCGCTCTCCGGCCTCGTGGCCACCCATTCCGTCGGCGACCAGGAAGATCGGAGCGGCCGCCAGATGTGCGTCCTCGTTCAGCGCACGCCGAAGCCCCGGATGCGTCGCGGATCCGGTCGAGACGATGAGTCCCGGCCTCACGCGTAGCCGCCGATCGTGACGATGCGGTCGCCGATCTCGATGGCGTCGCCCAGACGCACGGGCACGCGCTGCCCCGCGGGGCAGGCGATCCGCTGTCCTGCGCGCACGATGGTCATGCCGTTCGTGGAATGGCGATCCATCACCCACCCGCCCGACGTCTCCGCTGCGGCCTCGAAGTGCGTCTTCGAGAGGGAGAGCGTCTCGTCGCGCACGGGGACGAGCGTGGCTCCCTCTTCCGGGGCAGGGTTGCGCCCGAACACCGTGCGTCGTGAGACGGATACTCGCGTGCCGTCATCCCAGGTGAAGACGAGGCGATGCCCCGGAACACTGATCCTGGTGTCCTCGAGATCGTCCTCCTCGACGACCGCCGAGGAGGGAGCCGCAGGAACAGCCGAGGCGTCCGGGACAGGCGCGGCTGCCGGCACCGGGGGCACTGGCGGCGCAGGCGGTGCGACGGGAGCCACCGGGTGCTGCTGGATGGTCGCGTCGATCTCGGGTTCGGGCTCCACCGCCGGCGCGGACCGCACGGGGGCGTCCTGCGTGATGCCGGGAACGAAGGCGATGAGCGATCCCGCCTCGGGGACGGGCGCCGCGGGGGCGGCCGGTCGCGGAGGGATGGAGGCCGGTGCCGGAGAGGCGGG
>NZ_JARD01000003.1:0-2193 GCF_000708345.1 Microbacterium sp. Cr-K32
CCACGGGCGGGCCGCCCTGCAGCTGGCGGCGCGCTTCCCGTACTCGCCGATTGAAGTCCTCGAGGACGTCGCGCACATCGGACTCGCGCCCCAGCAGGTCGAGCTGATCGTCCAGCTCCCGATCCTCGGTGCGCAGCAGGATCGCCGGCGGACCGAGACCGGTGAGGTTCTCGGTCTCGATCTTGCGACGGATCCACCAATCCGGGTCGTGATGGGTGCCGAGTCCTTCGAGAGGCTTGCCCGCACCGGGAAGGTCGTCGAACTCCCCCCGGCGGATCGCCACCTGGATGGCCGTCTCGATGAATGCGGCACGATCGACCGCCGCGGCGATCCCGGGCGGCGTGCCCGACTCCTCGTCGCCGTCCACGCTCTCGCCGTGCTGTCTGCTCGCGAGATATCGTGCGGCCGCTTCTCTGGGATCCGTCATGATGCACCTCCGTGGCATCCGAGCTCCCCTCCACCCTACGACGACCGCCACCGCCCGGATCGGGGCCGCAGCCGGTGAGGTCGGCCCCAGGTCATAGGCTCGGAGGATGACCGCGCGCGCCTCCCTCAATCGAGAGATCCTGCGGCTCGCCGTCCCCGCGCTCGGCGCACTGATCGCGGAGCCCGCCTTCCTGATCGTGGATGCCGCGCTCGTCGGGCATCTCGGGACCACTCCGCTCGCCGGGCTCGGCATCGCGGGGGCTGTACTCCAGACGATCGTCGGACTGATGGTGTTCCTGGCCTACTCGACGACCCCGGCGGTCGCTCGCCGCTTCGGGGCGGGACAGCCCGGCGAGGCCGTCTCCGTCGGCGTCAACGGCATGTGGCTGGCGCTCGGGCTCGGCGCCGTGCTCGCGGTGATCGGCGCCGTGTCCTCCCCCTGGTTGGTCTCGCTGTTCGGGGCGAGCGAAGCCGTTTCCGCGCAGGCGAACGAGTACCTCGTGATCTCGATGTGGGGCTTGCCGGCGATGCTCATCGTGTTCGCCGCGACCGGTCTGCTGCGCGGCATGCAGGACACGATGACGCCGCTGTGGATCGCGGGGCTCGGATTCGGGGCCAACGCCCTGCTCAACTGGCTGTTCATCTACGGACTCGGCTGGGGCATCGCGGGTTCTGCGGCGGGCACCGTGACCGCGCAGTGGGGAATGGTCGCCGCCTACGTGCTGGTGGTGCGCCGCCTCGCCACCCGGCACAGCGCCTCGCTGCGCGCACAGGGCGCAGGCATGCGCAACACCGCGACGTCGGGCGGCTGGCTGTTCCTGCGCACCGTGAGCCTGCGCGTCGCACTGCTCGCGACCGTCGGCGTCGCCACCGGCATCGGCACCGACGAGCTGGCCGGGTGGCAGATCGTCTTCACGATCTTCTCCGCGGCCGCCTTCGCCCTCGATGCACTCGCGATCGCGGCCCAGGCCCTCATCGGCAAGGAGCTCGGAGCCGGGGACGAGCAGCAGGTGCACCGTGTGCTGGCCCGCACCGTCGCGTGGGGCGCCTGGTTCGGCGTGGCCGTCGGCGGGCTGATCGCCGCGCTCTCGGGCGTGCTCGGCATCGTCTTCACCGGATCGGCGGAGATCGCAGCGCTCGTGCAGCCGGCACTGCTCGTGCTCGCCGTGGCCCAGCCGATCGCCGGCGTCGTCTTCGTGCTCGACGGCGTGCTGATGGGCGCGAACGACGCCCGATACCTGGCGATCGCCGGTGGTCTGAACCTGGTGCCGTTCCTGCCCGCGCTCTGGATCGTCGCCGCCACCGGGGTCGATGGCACCGCCGGTCTCGTCTGGCTCGCGGTCGCCTTCTTCGGCGTCTACCTGCTCGCACGCCTCGGCACCCTGGGGTGGCGGGTGCGGTCCGGTCGCTGGCTTTCGGCCACTGTCTGACGCCGCCGCCGCGTCCGGCTGTTCCTGCACGGACATCGACGATCGCGACTTCTTCACAACCGCTGGAATCCGCGGAATACTACGTCGCCTGCCCCTGGCGCCCTCGACGATGATCGGGGGACACTGAAGGGATGCTGGGGATGACCGAACCACAGGTCTGGACACTGATCGGCGTCTTCGCCGCGGGGATGTTCGGCACCATCACACTGATCTCGACGATGTTCCTGCGCACGATGCAGAACGGGTTCGACGGCGTGCGCACGGAGATGCGGAACGAGTTCGCGAGCGTGCGGACCGAGATGCGAAACGAGTTCGCGAGCGTGCGGACAGAGATGGG
>NZ_JARD01000004.1:0-29344 GCF_000708345.1 Microbacterium sp. Cr-K32
CGCCGGGACGACCGGGGCCGCCGGGACGCTGCTGGAACGGAGCACCGGGACGACCGCCCTGGCCACCGCGCGGTGCACCGGGACGAGGCGAGCCGGGACGAGGGGCACCCGGACGGGGTGCGCCGGGACGCGGAGCCTGCGGACGCGGGATGTTGCCCGGCGTCGGACGCTGGCCCATGCCCTGAGCCGACGCGAACGGGTTGTTACCCGGACGGGGACCGGCCGGACGCTGGCCCATGCCCTGCGCCGACGAGAAGGGGTTGTTACCCGGACGCGGAGCACCGGGAGTCGGCGCGCCGCTCTCGGCCGGCTTCGCCGCATCGGATGCGGCGGGAGCCTCTGCCGCGGGGGCAGGGGCGGGAGCCGGCGCAGCGGGTGCGGGGGCCGGAGCCTCCGGGGCAGGCTTCGGACCGGGCTTGGGGCCCGGGGTCGGTGCCGGCTTGGCACCGGGCTTCGCAGCTGCAGGCTTCGCAGCCGCGGGCTTCGCCGCGGGAGCGGCGTCAGCGGAGCCCTTGAGCGAGCCATCGGCCTCGATCGCCGCGCGCAGCTTGCGCGCAACGGGCGGTTCGATGGTCGAGGACGGGCTCTTCACGAACTCGCCGAGTTCCTTGAGCTTCGCAAGTGCGATCTTGCTGTCGACGCCGAGTTCGGCGGCGATCTCGTGTACGCGTGGTTTACCAGCCACAATTCTCCTGTCTGAGTCGGTCCACCCAGACAGGGCAGACCACTAGTCGCGGACGGGTCTCATTTCGAGCCGTTCACTTTGTTTCCATAGCTGTTCAGCCTTTGTTTCTTGGTGGGTGCTGTTCGAAGGTCCGTGTGTCCAGCTGAGTGGTCACACGCAGTGCTCGTCCGAAAGCTCGCCGCCGCAGAGCGGCCGCCATGCATTCAGCTGTCGGATGCACCCACGCGCCACGCCCCGGCAGGACAGCACGCTCATCGGGGATGAGGGTGTCGTTCTGGGCCACCACCCGGAGAAGGGCGGAGCGGGGAGCACGCGTGCGACAACCGACGCACGTTCGTACGGGTTCCATCTTACACCTGCGTTTCACCCCACCTCGCCCGCTCCCGGGCGCGGCGGAAGGCCGAAGCCGTGTCAGTCGAGGACGCTGTCCGGCTGGATGTCGATCTTCGCGCCGGTGAGCTTGGCGGCCAGACGAGCGTTCTGACCTTCCTTACCGATCGCCAGCGACAGCTGGTAATCGGGCACCAGGGCACGGACGGCCTTGGTGCTGGCGTCGAGCACGAAAGAGCTCGTCACCTTGGCCGGTGAGAGCGCGTGCGCCACGAAGGTCGGCAGATCGGCGTCGTAGTCGACGATGTCGATCTTCTCGCCCGCGAGTTCCTCGGTCACTGCGCGCACGCGACGCCCGAGCTCGCCGATGCAGGCACCCTTGGCGTTGATCGACGGGTCGTTCGCCTTCACCGCGATCTTCGTGCGGTGACCGGCCTCGCGGGCAAGGGCGACGATCTCGACCAGACCGGCAGCGATCTCGGGCACTTCGAGGGCGAAGAGCTTGCGGACCAGGCCGGGGTGCGTGCGCGAGACCGTGATCTGCGGCCCCTTGAGACCCTTGGCGACACTGGTGACATACACGCGCAGACGCGAGCCGTGCGTGTACTCCTCGCCGGGAACCTGCTCCTCCGGCGGCAGGATCGCCTCGACGGCTCCGAGATCGACGTGGATCATGCGGGGGTTCGGGCCCTGCTGGATCACACCGGCGACGATGTCGCCCTCTTTGTCCTTGAAGTCACCGAGCACGACGTCGTCCGCGATGTCGCGCAGACGCTGGCTGATGACCTGCTTGGCCGCGAACGCCGCGATACGCCCGAAGTCGTCCGGCGTGGCGTCCTCCTCGCCGATGATCGCGCCCTCTTCGTCCTTGACGACCTGCAGCACGGCGACGTGGCCGGTCTTGCGGTCGAGATCCACGCGGACGCCCTCGGGAGTGACGCCGTCGGCGGAGACGTGCTTGGAGTACGCGGTCAGGATCGCCTGTTCGATGATCGCGACGAGCTCATCGAAGGGGATCGCCTTCTCCTTCTCGATCCCTCGCAGCAGACTCAGTTCGATGTCCATGACGGCCTCTCTATTCAGCTCTCGTCGCGCCTGTTCGCACGCGCGACATCCGTACCACGATACCCTGTGCCCACCGGCCCTCGCACGGCGGCGGCGGTGTCGGGATCCGGAGCCGCTCGAGGAGGAGCACGTGAGCACATTCGACACGATCGTGATCGGCGCCGGGATGTCGGGGCTCACGAGCGCGCGCATGCTCGCCGACGCGGGCCGGAGTGTCGTCGTCCTCGAAGGACGTGACCGCATCGGGGGCCGGATGCACACCGACCGAAGTGCCGGATTCTCCGTCGATCTCGGTGCATCGTGGATCCACGGCATCGAGGACTCGCCGCTGTGGAACCTCGTCCACGCGCTCAGGATCCCGGCGATCGAGTACACGGTGGGCAGCTTCCAGGTGGGTGGTCGACCGATCGAGAACTTCGATGGCGAGGGTCGTGCCATGGACGAGGCAGCCACCTCGCGATGGGTCGCCGACGTCGAACTCGCCGACCGTCTTCTCGTCGAGGAGATCGCCTCGTCCTCCTCCGGCGACACCTATCTCGATGTCACCGAACGCGCTCTCGACAGGTCGGGGCTGTCGCCCGAGCGCATCGACGACGTCCGCGAGTTCTTCCGCCATCGGGTCGAGGAGCAGTGCGGCGCGTGGATCGGCGACCTCGACGCGCACGGTCTCGACGAGGATGCGATCGACGGAGACGAGGTGATCTTCCCTCGCGGGTACGACGAGCTGCCGCGGCGCATCGGGGCCGGCCTCGACGTGCGGCTGAAGACCGTCGTGACCCGGGTGAGCCGCTCGGCGGACGGAGTCGTCGTGCACGCGGGCGGCACCGAGTACCGCGCAGACCGGGCGATCGTCACCGTGCCGCTCGGCGTGCTCAAAGCCGGGACGATCACCTTCGAACCGGCTTTGCCGGATGCGGTCGCCGGTCCCGTCTCACGGCTGGGGATGGGCGTCTTCAACAAGGTGTTCGTCCAGTTCCCCGAGCGGTTCTGGAACGAGGAGAGCTATGTGATCCGCGCGCTCGGCGAGGCGGGCGAGCACTGGCATTCCTGGTACGACGTCTCCGCCGTCAGCGGCATCCCCACCCTGCTGACCTTTGCCGCCGGGCCGTTCGGCCGCCGGATGCAGAACCGTCCGGACGACGAGATCGTCGCCGACGCGGTCAGCGCGCTGCGTCTCCTCTACGGGGACGCCGTCGGCGAGCCACTCGCTCACTGGATCACCCGCTGGGGTGAGGACGAGTTCTCGAACGGCTCCTACTCGCACCTCGCGCTGGGCTCGACGCATCACGATCATGACGCGCTGGCGGGACCCGTCGACGGCGTTCTGCATTTCGCCGGCGAGGCCACCTGGGGTGACGAGCCGGCGACGGTCGGCGCGGCGTTCTACTCCGGGCACAGGGCCGCGGAGCGCATCCTCGATCGTCCGGTCGACCTCGCGGACTTCGCCGCCCGTATCACCGCGCGGGAGCAGACGGAAGTGCGTTGATCGCACCGATCAGCCGGAACAGGTTGCCCACCTGGCGCTGATCCAGGTGCAGGATCAGACGCGGCAGGTCGAGGTTGTCGTCGTCGGCCACCTCCGGCGGCCGCGGCTCCGTCCGCTCGATCCGTCCCGACGAGAGCATCGAGGCGAACTGCCCGTTGAGCGTCTCGATCTCGGCATCCGTCGGCTCGGCCCGCAGACGCAGCACCAGCGCGTCGCCGACCCATCGCAGCGAGTCGTAGTTGTGCCAGAACCCGGTGATCTCCGCCCGGGCCGCGTCGACCGAATCGGTGATGACGACGCGGTCGAAGTCGCCCTCCGAGATGACGCCGGTCGGGGCGAGGTGGTCGTCGATGAAGCTCCGCAGCCCCTGCCAGAAGGTGCCGCCCGGCTCGTCGAGGAGCACGATGGGCGTCGGCTCCGCCTTCCCCGTCTGCTGCAGCGTGAGCAGCTCGAACATCTCGTCGAGCGTGCCGAAGCCGCCAGGGAGGCAGATGAATCCGAGCGATTCCTTGATGAGCATGAGCTTGCGGGTGAAGAAGTACTTCATCGCGACCACGTGGTCCTGGCCCGCGACGAAGCCGTTGGGCTTCTCCTCGAAGGGCAGGCGGATGGAGACCCCCAGGGAGAGCGCGGGGCCCGCGCCCTCGGAAGCCGCCTGCATGATGCCGGGGCCGGCTCCCGTGACGACCATCCAGCCGTCGCCGGCCAGTGCGGCGGCGACGTCGCGGGCGGTGAGGTAGAGCGGATCGTCCTGCCGGGTTCGGGCCGACCCGAACACCGTCACCTTGGGGACTCCCCGGAACGGCGCGAACAGGCGGAACGCGTCACGCATCTCGGCCAACGCCGCCGAGGCGATCTTCAGGTCGAGCCGATCGGCGCCGTCCTCGCCGAGCAGGATCGCGGTGCGCAGCATACGCATCACGAGCCTGCGGTCGGTATGCACTCCCGCATCGTCGAGGACGGCGTTGATCTCGGAGCTGAGGGCTTCGGGGAGGGGTGCGTCGATCATGTCACCAGGGTGTCATGCGGCAGTGCGACGACGGGCCGCAACGCCGGGGTGTCGCCGCGAGACGCCGTCGCCTCGCTGTCACGACACCGCCACGGTGTCAATGCCCGTGACCACGACGCCCGCAGGCGGCACGCTGACGTCATGACCGAGATCACAGGACCCGAAGCCCTCGCCCGCGTCGTCGAGCTCGTGAAGGACATCGACATCACGATGCTCACCACCACCGACGACGACGGCAACCTCGTGAGTCGGCCGATGTCGACCCGGCAGATGGACGACGCCGGCGACATCTGGTTCTTCACGGCCGAAGACACCGAGAAGGTCGATGAGGCACGCAAGCACCGCGATGTCGGCCTCGCCTACTGCGATGCGAAGGGGATGCGCTACGTGTCCGTCGCGGGAACGGCAGAGGTCGTGCACGACCGCGCGAAGATGGAAGAGCTCTACTCGGCGTCGCTGGAGATCTGGTTCGCCGACGGCCTCGACACCCCGGGCATCGCTCTCCTCAAGGTGACTCCGAAGGTCACGGAGTTCTGGGAGCCGTCGAAGGGAAAACTCGCCCTCGCTGCCGGAGCGCTCAAGTCCCTCGTCACCCGCGATACGCCGGACGACGACATCATGAACCACGGCCGCATCGTCTGCTGACGACGCGGCCGTGGATCTCAGCGTGCGACGGTGAGGCGCTCGACGACCTCGTCGACGGAGATCGCGTCACGGTCCCCCGTGGCGCGATCCCACAGCTCGACCTGGCCGTCGGTGGCCCCGCGGCCGACGATGACGATCTTCGGCACTCCGACGAGCTCGGCATCGCCGAACTTCACACCGGGCGACACCTTGGGGCGGTCGTCGTACAGCACATCGAGACCGGCGGCCTCGAGCTGCGCGGAGATACCTTCCGCCACCTCGAATGCGACCTGATCACGACCTGCCGCGACGACCTGCACGTCGAACGGTGCGACCGACGCCGGCCAGATGAGGCCCTTGTCGTCATTGTTGAGCTCGGCGATGATCGCGAGGATACGGGTCACGCCGATGCCGTACGAGCCCATCGTGACGGTGACGAGCTTGCCGTTCTCGTTCAGCACCTTCAGCCCCAGAGCCTCGGCGTACTTCCGGCCCAGCTGGAAGACGTGTCCGATCTCCATGCCGCGCGCGAGCTCCACCGGGCCCGAGCCGTCGGGAGCCGGGTCCCCGGCGCGCACGTTCGCGATCTCGACGATGCCGTCCGCGGCGAAGTCGCGCCCGGCCACGACGGAGTGCGCGTGCTTCTCGTCGATGTTCGCGCCGGTGATCCAGCTGGTGCCCTCGCTGACGCGCGGGTCGACAAGATAGCGGATGCCCGTGGCCGACTCCTCGCCGAGCACCGCACCGGTGGGCGACCAGGGGCCGATGTAGCCCTTCACGAGCAGCGGGTTGTTTTCGAAGTCGTCCGCTGTGGCGGTCTCGACCTCGGCAGGCGCGAAGGCGACCTCGGCGCGCTTCTCGTCGACCTCGCGGTCGCCGGGGATGCCGACGATCACGAGTTCGCGGGTGCCGTCGAGGTGGGTCAGCGCGAGCACGACGTTCTTGAGCGTGTCGCCTGCGGTGTACTCGCCCTCGAGCTCTCGGTTGACATGCGCGACCAGCGTCTCGATGGTCGGTGTGTCGGGAGAGTCGAAGATCACCGGGGACTCGTCGGCGTCGTACGCGATCGCCTCGGGCACCGCGGTGGTGAACGCCTCGACGTTCGCTGCATAGCCGCCGGCGCTGCGGACGAAGGTGTCTTCGCCGACCGGAGTCGGGTGCAGGAACTCCTCGCTGCGGGATCCGCCCATCGCCCCCGCATCGGCCTGGACGATGACGTACTCGAGACCGAGACGCTGGAAGATGCGCTCGTACGCGTCGCGCTGCGCCTGGTAGCTGGCGTCCAGCCCCTCATCGGAAGAGTCGAACGAGTACGCGTCCTTCATCGTGAACTCGCGTCCACGGAGCAGGCCCGCCCGCGGGCGCGCCTCGTCGCGGTACTTGTCCTGGATCTGGTAGATCGTGAGCGGCAGATCCTTGTACGAGGAGTACAGGTCCTTCACGAGCAGAGTGAAGGCCTCTTCGTGGGTGGGCGCGAGCAGATAGTCGCCGCCCTTGCGATCCTGCAGACGGAAGAGCAGGTCGCCGTACTCGTCCCAGCGGCCGGTGGCCTCATAGGACTCACGGGGCATGAGCGCCGGGAAGTGCACCTCCTGTGCGCCTGCGGCGGCCATCTCCTCGCGGACGACGGTCTCGATCTTCGACTTGACGCGGAGACCCAGTGGCAGCCACGCGAAGATGCCGGCGGCCTGCGGGCGGATGTACCCGGCCCGGATCAGCAGCCGGTGGCTGGCGACCTCTGCGCCTGCAGGGTCTTCACGGAGCGTGCGGAGGAAGAAGTTCGAAAGACGAGTGACCACGGAGCAAGTCTAGTGAGCCGTGGTCACTCGTCTTCGACGACGTCAGTTGAGCGCCGGAAGGTTCGCGGGTACGACGCCGCCGGCGTACAGGTCGGCCGCCAGCTCCTGCAGCGCCGTCAGCGCGACCCGCTGCGGGAGCGGACCGTAGGAGATGCGCGCGACACCGAGCTTCTCGTACTCCGAGGCCGCGAGGGCACCCGGAATCCCGATGACGCTGATCTTGCGCTCGCCGATGCCCTCGACGAGCTGACGCGTGACGTTCATGTCGAGGATGCCGGGCACGAACACCGCGGTCGCTCCGGCGTCGAGGTAAGCCCGCCCACGCTGGATGGCATCGGCGATGCTCTCCTGCACGGGCCGACCGCCGGCGCGGACGAAGGCGTCCGTGCGCGCATTGAGGGCGAACGGGACGCCCTCGGCCTCCGCCGCCTTCACGATCGCCTCGACGGAGGCGACGGACTCGTCGAGCGGCTTGAGTCGGTCCTCGACGTTCGCGCCGACGACGCCTGCCCCGATGGCGAGGCGGGTGGTCTCCCCCGCGTCGCCGTATCCGTCGTCGAGATCGGCGGTCACGGGCACATGGACGGCGGCCGCGATGCGACCCACCATGTCGATCATGATCTCGCGCGGCGTGGCGCCGTCGTCATAGCCGAACGACGCCGCGATGCCGTGTCCGGCGGTGGCGATCGCCTGGGTCTCGGGGAGGGCGGCGACCGCCCGCGCGGAGACGACGTCCCACACATTCACGACGCGAAGGATCTCCGGTGCGTCATAGAGTCCGACAAGGGTCTGGGCCTTGGCTGCAGTGGTCATGACTCCACGCTAACGCGGGATGACGTCCACGGGGCCGGTTCATTCCGCTCCGCCTGATCGCCACGCCTAGGGTGGAGCCATGCCCCAGCGCCGATCACACGTCGCCCCGTCCGCTGCGCAGACCGAGCTGGCCTCGGCACTCGCCGGACTGCGGGAATCTGTCGATGCTCCCCTCGACTTCCCCGACGAGGTCATCGCCGAGGCCGAGGCATCCACCGCCCCCGTGCCGCAGATCGACCTTCGCGACGTCCCCTTCGCAACGCTGGACCCTGAAGGGTCTCGCGACCTCGATCAGGCCTTCCACCTCGAGCGCGCGGGGACCGGATACACCGTTCGCTACGCGATCGCCGACGTCCCCGGGTTCGTCGCACCGGGCGGTGCGGTGGATGCCGAGGCACGGCGTCGCGGACAGACACTGTATGCCGCGGATGGTTCGATCCCGCTGCATCCGCGTGTGCTGAGTGAGGACCGAGCCTCGCTGCTCGCCGACGTCGACCGACCGGCGCTGGTGTGGACCTTCGCCCTCGACTCCAGCGGTGTCGTCTCCGACTTCCGCCTGGAACGCGCGCTGATCCGTTCGCGCGCACAGCTCGACTACGCGACGACGCAGCTGGCGATCGACCGCGGCGAGGACGGCCCGGCGGCACTGCTCCCGGAGATCGGAGCCTTGCGCATGGAGCAGGAGCGCCTGAGAGGAGGAGCGAGCCTGAATCTGCCCGACGAAGAGGTCGTGCGTGCAGAAGACGGCACCTATGCGATCGAACGTCGCCGCCCACTTCCCGTGGAGGAGTGGAACGCCCAGCTCTCGCTCATGACAGGGATGGCCGCAGCTTCCCTCATGCTCGACGCCGGAGTCGGCATCCTCCGGACGATGCCGGAGCCGGATACGGCCGCTTTCGAGACCTTCCGGCATCAGACCGAGGCCCTCGGGCGCCCGTGGACGGCCGGTGCATACGGCGACTACCTTCGCGGGCTCGACCGCGCCGACCCGATGACGCTCCCCGTGCTGGAGGCCGCGTCGTCGCTGTTCCGCGGAGCCGGGTATCTGGTGTTCGACGGCGAAGCGCCGGCCGCCGCCGTGCAGGCCGCCATCGCTGCGCCCTATGCCCACGCGACCGCTCCCCTGCGCCGACTCGTAGACCGGTGGGCACTGGCGATCTGCCTCGCCGAAGCGAACGGCGAGCCCGCCCCCGAATGGGCGCGCGCATCGCTCGGCGAGCTCCCCGGCCTCATGCAGGAATCCGGCCAGCGTGCATCGCGCCTCAACGCGGCGACGATCAACAGCGTCGAGGCCGCGCTGCTCACGCCCCTGGTCGGCACGACGATCGAGGCGACCGTGATCGAGCTGCGCGGTGAACGCGCAGCCGTGCAGATCGCCGACCCCGCCGTGACAGCGACCGCACCGCTGCCGCCGGGTGCGCAGCCGGGTGATGTCGTGCGACTCCGCATCGTGCGTGCGGACATCGCGAAGGGCGAGGTCGAATTCGCGATCTGGTCAGTCCGTCGACAGCTAGCCTGACGAGATGCAGCACGCCGACCTCATCGAACGGTTCATCGCCTCCGCCTACCCGCGCGCCGAGATCGCGATCGTCGCCGGGAGCACGGCACGCGGCGAACGAACCGCGAGCAGCGACATCGATCTTCTGCTCATCGGCGACGCTCTCTTCGACGACTCGTCGCAGTCCAGCAAAGCCGCGACGCACGAATTCGAAGGAGAGCTCATCGAAGTGTTCGCGTACACACCCGATGGCTTCGACGATTGGGCGCACCGCGGTATCGGCCAGTATCGGCCGGTCATCGTGCATATGCTCGTGGAGGGACAGCCGATCCGGCGGAACCGGTCGTTCGACGAGTTCAGAGCACGATGGAGCGAGATCCTCACTGCCGGACCGTCGCTCGGCGCCGAAGAGTCCCGGTTCCGGCGCTACATGATCACCGACCTTCTCGACGATCTGCGGGACGCGACGGACGAGCTCGAGCGACGCGTGGTCGCCGACGTGCTGTTCGAGCGGATCGCGGAGCTGATGCTGCTAGGCGACCGCCGCTGGATCGCCACCGGGAAATGGCTCCCCCGTCGATTGCGCGCTCTGAGCGAGGAGCGCACCGAGCGGCTGAGTGCGCCGCTGCTCACCGGAGACTTCGCGGCCTTCGCGGACCGCGTCGAGGAGGAGCTCGATCGAGCGGGCGGACGGCTGCAGGCCGGGTTCGTGCGCTGAGGTCAGGGGGCGGGGACAGCCGTGGTCGTCATGACGAGGAGCTGGGGATCGCTGAGATCGAGCGACACGGTGATCGATCCGAACGCGGCGAGGGAGTCGGCGTGGGTTCCCCCGCAGAGGATCACGGCTTCGCCCTCTGGGAGGGAGCAGTGCCAGCGACGCCGGTCGACGATCGTCGGCCCCTCGGTCTCGATGCTGCTGGAAGCGCCCGAGGCGATCCAAGCGGCCAGTCGGTTGTTCACCTGCGCCTCGCGGTCGGCGAGGGTCGCAGCGAACGTCTCGGTGTCGAAGCCTGCCCTGCGCAGACTCTTGCCGAGCCGGTATTCGTCGACGGCCCCGTCCTCATGGATACGACTGGACTGGTTGGCGCGACCCTCGAAGTCGGGGTTCCCGAGAGCGTCCTCCCCCGGGTCCTTCCGCCAGAGATCGACGAGGGCCAGATCAAGCGCCAGTGAAGCGACATGACATGCCGTGTGGCCGCGGCTGAGTCCCGCGCGACGGGCACCGTCGACCGCGAGCGCCACCGGTGCTCCCTCAACGAGTGATGCCGGCACGGCACCCTCGATGCGATGCCCGACCAGCCACGTCCAGCCCTCCGCACCGCGCTTGACCGGGATCGCGCGGCCCACGGCGAACTCGCCCTCGTCAGAGATCGCGGCCATGAGAGCCTCGGTCACCGTGACCGTGACGCCGGCGGCCGTGATGGTTCCGCTGTCGCCCGGCTGATCCGGCCAGGTGTGGTCGACCGGATGGAAGGGCGTCGCGTCGACGACGACGACCGCTCCATCGGCGAAGCTCTCCACACGTGTGACGATGCCGTCTCCGGCGATGGTCCCGTCCGAGAAGGTCACAGTGGTGGGCGTCGACATGGTTCTCCTCGGATTCGTCGGTGATCTCGACGGTGTTCGCGGCCGTCGGGCCGTCGTGAGAGCGGGGCGGACCCCGGTACGAAAGGTCAGTGGGACGGCGGGATGGTGAAGCTGGCGAGCTTGTCGCCCTCGACGACGAAGATGCCGTCGGATTCTCCGTTGAAGACCCGGCTCGCCCATCCGAAGCGGATGCGGGTCGTGTCGCCGTCGGTCTCGGCGGAGAGCACGGTCATCCGCGCTCCGGCGCCGATCGCGTCGCTGCCTGCCCATTCGCGCACCCCATCAGGGCCGGCCTTGACCGTGCCCCAATCGCTGACATACCCGTCCGGGGTGAAGGCATCGACGAACGCATCGGTATCGGCCGCGTTGATCGCATCGACCATCACCTGGACAGGCGTGGGCAGGGTGACATCCGACATCTCGCGCTCCTCCGAGCTCAGGCCGTGACGACCTGGGCCGTGCCGAGCGGGGCCTCAGGTCCCATCTCAGCGGCGATCCGGTTGGCCTCTTCGATCAGGGTGGCGACGATGTCGGCCTCCGGCACGGTCTTGATGACCTCGCCCTTCACGAAGATCTGCCCCTTGCCGTTGCCCGAAGCCACGCCGAGGTCGGCCTCGCGCGCTTCGCCCGGGCCATTGACGACGCAGCCCATCACGGCGACGCGCAGCGGAACGGTCATGTCCTTGAGCCCCTCCGTCACGTTCTCGGCCAGAGTGTAGACGTCGACCTGAGCGCGTCCGCATGAGGGGCAGGAGACGATCTCGAGCTTGCGCTCGCGCAGGTTGAGGGACTGAAGGATCTGGTGCCCGACCTTGACCTCTTCGGCGGGCGGCGCCGAGAGCGACACGCGGATCGTGTCGCCGATGCCCTCGCCGAGGAGGATTCCGAACGCGGTGGCGCTCTTGATCGTTCCCTGGAACGCCGGCCCCGCCTCGGTCACACCGAGGTGAAGGGGCCAGTCGCCCCGCTCGGCCAGCTGCCGATACGCCTTGACCATGACGATGGGGTCGTTGTGCTTGACGGAGATCTTGAAGTCGTGGAAGTCGTGCTCCTCGAACAGCGACGCCTCCCACACGGCGCTCTCGACCAGCGCCTCAGCCGTCGCCTTCCCGTACTTGCTGAGGATGCGGCGATCCAGAGATCCGGCGTTCACGCCGATGCGCAGAGAGACACCGGCAGCCTTCGCGGCCTCGGCGATCTTGCCCACGTTGCCGTCGAACTCGCGGATGTTGCCGGGGTTCACCCGCACCGCCCCGCATCCGGCATCGATAGCCGTGTAGATGTAGCGCGGCTGGAAGTGGATGTCGGCGATCACGGGGATCTGGCTCTTCATCGCGATGATCTTCAACGCATCGGCGTCGTCCTGATGCGGCACCGCGACGCGGACGATCTCGCAGCCCGAAGCCGTGAGCTCGGCGATCTGCTGCAGCGTCCCGTTAATGTCGGTCGTCTTGGTGGTCGTCATCGACTGCACGCTGACCGGAGCGTCGCCGCCCACGAGCACCTTGCCCACCTTGATCTGCCGGGACTTGCGGCGCGGGGCGAGGACTTCGGGGATCTTCGGCATTCCGAGGTTCACTGCTGGCACGCCCCAAGCCTACGCCGCCTGGATGCAAGTGGGCTGAACAGACGCACCTACGCTGGAGGCATGGCCGTCGTCCTCCTCACCGGATTCGACCCCTTCGACGGGGCGGACCGCAATCCGTCTGCCGATGCCGTGAACGCGGTCGCGGCCGCATACGACGGTCCGCACGAGCTCGTGGTGGCCACACTTCCGGTCGCGTTCGAGGCATCCGCTCACCGGCTCCGGACCCTGATCGCCGCGCACTCCCCCGATGTCGTCATCGCTACCGGGCTCGCCGCCGGGAGCAGCAGGGTCGCGATCGAGCGCATCGGTGTCAACCTGATCGACGCCCGCATCCCCGACAACGACGGCGAACAGCCCGTCGATGCTCCCAGCGAGGCCGGCGGTCCCGCCGCGCGGTTCTCGACGCTCCCCGTGAAGCGCCTGCTCCAGGTTCTGACCGCGGAAGGGCTGCCGGCGCAGCTGTCGCTCTCTGCGGGAACCTACGTGTGCAACCACGTGCTGTACACGGCAGTGGGTGCCGTCCGGCCGGATGCGCGTGCCGGATTCGTGCACCTTCCGTGGTCGACGACCACGGTCCCTGCAGGCGGGCTGCACCTCGCCGACGCGCAACTGGCGCGCGCCCTGCGCCTCATCGTGGATCACGCCCTCGACGCCGAGTCGACGGAGGCCGGCGGCAGCATCTGGTGATGTCATCGCGCCGTGACCCTCGCTCGCGATGTGGTAGTTTCGGCCCCATGCTCGCGAACTTCACCTGGTGGCCCGCCTTCTAGGCGGTGTGTTCGCGTTCCCACGAATTCAGACCGCCTCCGGGGCGGTCTTTTCGTTGCGCCGAGCCGGAGCACTGCACAGGAGACATCGATGACCCTCTCACGACTCGCCGAGCTCAGCGCCGATCCCACGGCATCCTTCGTGCTCATCGCACGCGACGGCGCCGACACCGTCGAGCTGCTCAGCGGGGGCGTCGTCGACGTCGAGCTGCTTGCCGACATCCCCCTCTCGGTCGACGGCACCCCGCGCGAGGTGTTCGCCATGGTGCCCTATCGCCAGGTGCGCGAACGCGGCTTCGTCGCCCAGGACGACGGGGCGCCGCTGCGCTGCGTGATCGTCGACGAGCACCTGCACCTCCCGACAGCCGAGCTTCTGCCCGCGCTCCCGAGCACGCCCGTCCCCCTCCACGACGACGGCTTCGACATCGCCGACGCGGACTACGCGGCCATCGTCGAGACGGTCATCGCCGACGAGATCGGACGCGGCGAGGGCGCGAACTTCGTCATCCGTCGAGACTTCACCGCGACCATCGACGTCGAGGACCGTACTGCGGCACTCACGTGGTTCCGTGCTCTCCTCACGCACGAGCGCGGCGCCTACTGGACGTTCGCTGTCGTCACTCCTGGGCACATCGCCGTGGGGGCCAGCCCCGAGGCGCATGTGGTCGCCCGCGAAGGCGTCGTCACGATGAACCCGATCTCCGGGACCTTCCGTCATCCGGCGGGAGGGGCGACGAAGGAGACGCTGGTCGACTTCCTCGCCTCGACCAAGGAGACCGAGGAACTCTTCATGGTCGTCGACGAGGAACTCAAGATGATGAGCGCCGTCTGCTCCGACGGCGGCCGCATCACCGGCCCGCACCTCAAGGAGATGTCGCGACTCACGCACACCGAGTACATGCTCCGTGGTCGCAGCGCCCTCGATCCCCGCGACATCCTGCGCGAGACGATGTTCGCTCCGACGGTGACGGGTTCGCCCATGCAGAACGCCTGCGCGGTGATCCGCCGTCACGAGCAGAAGCCCCGCGGCTACTACTCCGGTGTCGCCGCGCTGTTCACCCCGAATGCGGACGGCGGGCACGACCTGGATGCGCCTATCCTCATCCGGACCGTCTACCTCCAGGACGGCACCCTCAGCGTTCCGGTCGGCGCGACGCTGGTTCGACACTCCGATCCGATGGGCGAGGTCTCCGAGACCCACGGGAAGGCCGCCGGCGTCCTGGGCGCCATCGGCGCGATCGACCGCGACCGGGTGGCAGAGGCACGTAGCGACGCCGACGCGCCCGGCGACGCGCGCGCCCTCGCCGACGACCCGACCGTCGCCGAGCTGCTGTCATCGCGCAACGCCCGCCTGGCCGAGTTCTGGCTCAACCCGCAGGGCGAGGACTTCACCGGTCCGTTCGCCGGCCGCTCCGCTCTCGTCGTGGACGCGGAGGACCGCTTCACGACGATGCTGGCCCACCAGCTGCGTCATCTCGGGCTCGCCGTCACGATCGCTCCCTGGGCCGACGTGCGGGACGCGGACTTGGACGCCGCCGATCTGGTCGTCGCCGGCCCGGGTCCCGGCGACCCTCGGGATACACGGAACGCCCGCATCGCGAGGATGCGCGATGTCGTCGCCCGCCGACTGGACTCCGACGCGCCGCTGCTCGCGGTGTGCCTCAGCCACCAGATCCTCGCAGACAAGCTCGGCATCGCCCTGACTCCGCTCGATGCCCCTCACCAGGGCCTGCAGAAGCCCGTCCCGGTCTTCGGGGAGACCGCATCGATCGGCTTCTACAACACCTTCACCGCGCGGGTCGCACCGGGCACGACGGTCGTCGGCGCCGCCGACGTCTCGGCGGACCCCGACTCGGGAGACGTGTACGCGCTCCGCGGAGACCACTTCGCTTCGGTGCAGGGACACCTGGAGTCGATCCTGTCGCGCGACGGGATCCGCACGCTCGAGCGTCTCGTCTCCCACGCGCTGGCCTGAACAGGAATCGCTGCTCAGCGCTCGCCTCCCGCGCGGTCCGACCAGGCCTGCGACTCAGCCGAGAAGGTTGACCGGATTGAAGAGGTCGGCGACCAGGAGCAGCGCTCCCATCCCGATCAGGAGCACAGCGACGACCACCGTCAGCGGCACGAGCTTGGTCGCGTCGACCGGCGCCGGAGGGGGCCGGCGGAAGAGCTTGGCCCACGCGCGCTTGATGCCGTCCCACAGTGCGACGACGATGTGACCGCCGTCGAGCGGGAGCAGCGGGATGAGGTTGAACACGAACAGCGCGATGTTCAGCGACCCCAGCAGACCGAGCAGGAACGCGAACCTGTTGAGGATCGGCGCATCGGTAGCGGCCGCCTCTCCCGCGAGGCGTCCGACGCCGACGACGCTCAGCGGTCCGTTCGGATCGCGTTCTCCGCCGGTGACGAGTGAGACGCCGACGTCCCATAGACGCACGGGGAGCGTGACGATCAAGGATGCGACACGCGCCGTGCTGTCCGCCGCCATCTCGGGGCCGGCGGTGAGGGGCTGCTGCACGTAGCCCATCTGGGCGCCCATGCCGACGTAGCCGACCTCCTTCACGACAGGCTTTCCGGCCTCATCGAGGACGGGCTGGCCGCTGGCATCCGTGATCGAGCGTTCCGCGGCGATCGGCGTGATGCTCAGCGACTGCTCCGCCCCGTCGCGGCTCACGACCATGTCCAGCGTCTCGCCTGGCGCGGCCTGCACGATCGCCGTCGCCTCGGCGAACGTCGACACGGGCTGTCCGTCGATGGACAGGATCACATCGCCCGGCTTGATCCCGGCTTCCGCGGCGGGTGAGGCCGGGTCATCGGGTGTGCACTCGGTCGCCGTCGAACCGGCCGGAACGACGCACTCGGTGACGGACGCGATCGTCGTCGTTCCCTGCTGCAGGCCGATGCCCGACAGCAGCACGGTGAAGATCACGGTCGCGAGGAGAAGGTTCATCACCGGCCCGCCGAGCATGACGACGACGCGCTTCCACACGGGAAGACGATAGAAGACGCGATCCTCGGCCCCCTCGGCGATGGTCTCGTCGTTGGCGCTGCGCGCGTCCTGGATCAACGAGCGGAACACGCCGGACGCCGGGCCCGAGTTCTTCGACGCCGGGTACATGCCCGACATCGAGATGAAGCCCCCCAGAGGGAGCAGCTTGAACCCGTACTCGGTCTCGCCGATGCGCCGGGACCACAGCCGCGGCCCGAAGCCGATCATGTACTGGCCGACACGCACGCCGAAGAGCTTCGCGGGGACGAGATGGCCCACCTCATGCAGGCCGATCGAGAGCCCGAGGCCGATCAGCATGAAGAGGATGCCGGCCAGATAGAGCAGGAATTCCACGTGCCAACGTTAGTGCCCACAGCTAGGAATCCGCCCGGCACGCCGCGCGGCTAGGCTGAGACGGTGAATGCCCGGCAGCTGCGACTCGTGCGCGCTGCGGCCGTCTCCTCGGTGGCGACGTTGCTCGCAGCCCTCTCGCACACCCTCGGCGGCGGAGCGGTCCCGCACATGCTGCTGATCCTGGCGGTCGCGACCCTGCTCACCCCTCTGTCTGCGCTCCTGGTGGGCATCCGTGAGTCGCGGGGTCGTGTCGCCATCGCCGTGTTCCTCGGACAGGCCGCTTTCCACGTCGTGTTCCAACTGCTGGGCTCGCCCACCGGTACCGCTCCGATCGCCGGCGGCGGTCACGCCCATCATCTCGATCTGAGCGCGCTCTCTTCCACGGCGCCCACCGCAGCCCCTGGCACGTTGATGCTGTTCGCGCACGTCGTCGCAGCCGTGCTCACGACGCTTCTCGTGTGGCACGGAGAAGCGGTCGTTCGGGTCGTCGCCCGCTGGGTGGATGCCCTCTTCCGGCGCGCGTCCGCCGGGGCACCGGCCATGCATCGCCGGCCGCCGCGGCTGCGGTCGACCACCATCGCCAGCTTCGCCGTCACCATCTCGGCCGCTGTGCCGAGGCGCGGGCCTCCCGCTCTCCTGCGCGACTGATCCGTCGCACTCGAATCCGCTGCTCCGACACGGGCAGCGTCCCTTTCTCGCGGAGATACGCCACCGTGGCGCGCCCGCACTTCGAGCACCAGGAGAACTCTCATGTCCCGCAACATCCGTACCCGCACTCCGCGCCCCACCACCCTGCGCTCCACCGCTCGGCGCTCGCTCACTCTGCGACGCGCCGCGCTCGGTGTCCTCGGCGGAGCCGCACTCGCCCTGGCCGTTCCCACGATGGCAGGTGCCCATGTGGGCGTCAGCCCCGACGAGATCGCTGCGGGCGACCACGGCGTGCTCACGTTCTCGTTCTCCCACGGCTGCGAGAACTCCCCCACCACCGCGCTGCGCATCACGATGCCCGAGGGGCTCGCATCCGTCTCGCCGACGATGGATTCCGACTGGGACATCCAGGTCGACCGCGGCGACGACGGTCTCGTCAGCGCCGTGACCTATACGGCGGTCGCCCCGGTGCCCACCGACCTTCGCGGCGCGGTGAGCATGGGGGTCGGTCTGGACGCGAGCACCCCCGACACTCTGACGTTCCCCGTGGTCCAACAGTGCGTCGAGGGCTCGACCGAATGGACGCAGATCGCCGAGAACGGCCAGGATCCGCACAGCCTCGACGCGCCGGCTCCGGTCGTCTCCGTCACGGCCGCTGCCGCCGACGGGCACGGCGAGCACACCGAATCCGAAACAACGGCCGCGAGCACGGCTCCGACCACGGTCGCCGATCCCCTGGGTGTGGCGCTCGGGGTGGGTGGGCTTCTCGCCGGTTTCGCCGCCCTGGTCGTCGCGTTCCTCGCCTACCGACGCCGAGCCTGACGACGCGAGCTCCCCCTCGTGCTCCGCAACGCGGCGCGCGAGGGGGAACTCGGCGAAGGGTTCCCACCACGGTCGTGAGATCATGGATGCGCCATGTCGATTGAACAACAACCGAGCCTGCCTCCCGTGCTCCGCCCCGCGAACCCGCCCCGGCGTGAGCTGTCCGAACTCGCTTCCCGTTTCGCCCGCACCGTCCACGGCGATGTCGACGGGATCACGCTCTCCGGCATCACCCTCGCGACGGCAGACCTGCGTCCCGGCGAGGCATTCGTCGCGATCCGCGGCGTCAACGGGCATGGCGCGGACTTCGCCGCCACCGCCGCTGCGAAGGGTGCCGTCGCCGTCATCACCGACGACGCTGGCGCGGAGATCGCCGAAGCCGCGGGGCTTCCGATCCTCGTAGTCGACGACCCTCGCGCCGTGCTCGGTGATCTCAGCGCGTGGGTCTACGGCACCGGAGCCGGTGACCCGCTCCCCCTGCTGTTCGCGACGACGGGCACCAACGGCAAGACCAGCGTCTCCCACCTGCTCGAGGGGATCCTCGATCAGATCGGCGTGGTCACCGGCCTCTCCTCCACCGCAGAACGTCACATCGCGGGCGAGGTCATCGTCTCGCGCCTGACCACCCCCGAAGCATCCGAGATGCACGCCCTCCTGGCGCTGATGCGTGAGCGCCAGGTCGAAGCCGTCGCGGTCGAGGTCAGCGCACAGGCGCTGTCACGTCACCGCGTCGACGGCATCCTGTTCGACGTCGCCGGATTCACGAACCTGAGCCACGATCACCTCGACGACTACGCCGACATGGAGGAGTACTTCGAGGCGAAGCTGCCCCTCTTCCGGCCCGACCGCGCCCAGCGCGGGGTCATCTGCCTGGATTCCCCGTCCGGTGCGGTCGTCGTCGACCGGGCCGAGATCCCGGTCGTCACTGTCGGCACTCCGTCGATCGCCGCCGATCCCGACGCCGCGACCGCCGCGGACTGGGTGGTCGTCATCGACGAGGAGCGCGCCGCCGGTACGACCTTCACGATGACCGGCCCCGCCGGGTCCCTCACCACGACGGTCCCGGTGATCGGACCGCACATGGCGGCCAACGCGGCTCTGGCGATCGTGATGCTCCTCGAGGGCGGCTACGCCTGGGATCGCATCGTCGATGCGCTCACCCGTGACGGGGGGATCCGCGCCTACCTGCCCGGTCGCACCCAGCTGGTCTCCGGCGATCGTGGGCCTGCCGTCTTCGTCGACTTCGGACACTCACCCGACGCATTCGAGAAGACCCTCGCCGCCGTCCGGCGCGTGACACCGGGCAAAGTGCTGATGCTCTTCGGCGCCGACGGCGACCGCGACGCGAGCAAGCGCTTCGACATGGCGCGCACGGCGGTCGAAGGCAGTGACATCCTCGTCGTCACCGATCACCACCCCCGCTTCGAGGACCCCGCGTCCATTCGGGCGACCCTCATCGAGGGCGCCCGCACGGCACGACCGGATGCCGAGATCCACGAGGCCTCACCGCCCGAGAACGCCATCATCACCGCGGTCGGCTTGGTCGGCGACGGCGACGCCATCCTGTGGGCCGGCCCCGGGCACCAGGACTATCGCGACATCCGCGGCGTCCGCACACCGTATTCGGCACGCGAGCTCGCTCGCCGCGCGCTGCGCGACGCCGGCTGGCCCGTACCCGATTCGCGTTGGCCGGTCCCGTACCCCGACGAGGATTGACCTGCTCGACCAGGGCGACTCCGCCCTGGTCCCCGATCAGAGCGCCGCGATCATCCGATCGGCCGTCGAGCGCGCCCACGCCTCGGCCTCGGCGAGCGTCTCGACGGTGAGGGCGTCCGGCGCATCGTGCGCGTCGACGACCCGAGCGATCGTGTCCACGATGCCGAGGAACGAGAGCCGTCCCTCGTGGAACGCGTCGACCGCTTGTTCGTTCGCGGCGTTGTAGACAGCAGGGAACGTGCCGCCGGCGCGGCCCACCGCCTTCGCGAGTGCGACGGAGGGGAACGCCACGGCGTCGAGCGGCTCGAACGTCCAGGAAGTGGCGGATGACCAGTCGAGGGGCCGTCCGACGCCACCGACGCGGTGCGGCCAGTCCAGACCCAGGGAGATCGGCAGACGCATGTCGGGCGGGGAGGCCTGTGCGATCGTGGAACCGTCGATGAACTCGACCATCGAGTGCACGATGGACTGCGGGTGCACCACGACCTCGATGTCGTCGTAGGCGACGTCGAACAGCAGGTGCGCTTCGATCACCTCGAGTCCCTTGTTGACAAGGGTCGCGGAGTTGGTCGTGACCATTCGTCCCATGTCCCATGTCGGATGCGCGAGAGCCTCGGACGGAGTGACCTCGGTCAGCTGCGCGCGGCTGCGACCGCGGAACGGCCCGCCCGACGCCGTCACCACGAGGCGGCGCACCTCGGCATGGGTGCCAGCCAGGAGCGCTTGCGCGAGAGCCGAGTGCTCGGAATCGACCGGGACGATCTGACCGGGAGCGGCGGCCGCGAGGACCAGGTCGCCGCCGACGATGAGGGACTCCTTGTTCGCGAGAGCGAGCGTGCGTCCCGCCTTCAGCGCCGCGAGCGTCGAGCCCAGTCCGATGGAGCCGGTGATGGCATTGAGCACCACGTCCGCCTCGACGTCATGGACCAGATGCTCGGCCTCGAGCGCACCGAGAGCGGTCGACTCGACCTGGAACTGTGCGGCCTGCGCTTCCAACATCTCGGCGTTGGACCCGGCAGCGAGACCTACCAGCTCGAATCGGCGAGGGTTGGCACGGATCACATCCAGTGCCTGGGTGCCGATGGAACCGGTGGAGCCGAGGACGATGACGCGACGCATACCGTCAGCCTAGGTCACGCCCTCGGCACCCAGCGGCTACTGCTGCGCCTGGACCGGTGTCGTCGCCAGGATGTCCACGACGAACACGAGGCTCTCCTTCTGGAGCTCATGTCCCTCGCTCGCACCGTATCCGTCGGACGGCGGCATCACGACGATGACCTGTGAGCCGACCTTCTGACCTTCGAGGGCCTTCTGGAAGCCCGCGACCACGCCGGTGGTCTGGAACTGCGCGGGCGCGGCGTCGCGGCTCCAGCTGGAGTCGAACTCCTTGCCGTCGGACCACTTGACGCCCAGGTACTGCACGACGACGAGGTCACCGGAGGCGACCGTCGCACCGTCACCCTGCTTGAGGACGGCGACCTGGGTCTCTGTCGGCGCGTCGCCGTCCGGGATCGTCACGGTCGGAGCGCCCTTGTCGTCGAGCTTGACAGTCGGCATGCCGGGAGTCGGGTCGACCGGCGTTCCCGTCGCCACTTCAGGGAGCTGCTCGACGGCCTCGGCGTAGACGACCACGTTGTTGGCGCCCTCGCCGAGGACCTTTCCGGGAAGAGTCAGCACGATGCGCGAGCCGACCGGCTTGCACTCGAGCGCCGCGACGAAGAGCGAGGACTGGTTGGTGTCGAGGAGAACGGGCAGCACACCGCCTTCACCACGAGCCGACGAGTCGAGCACCTGATTGTTGGTCGCGTCGACGATCTGGTACTCGACGGACACCAGGTCATTGACCACGACGTCGTCTCCGTCTCCCTCGGAGATGACGGTCCTCTCGACGCCGGCGAACGGCGCATCGGCCGGGACCGTCACGGTGGTGTCTGCCCCTTCCCCCTCCACGACGACCGCGTCCGAGGTATCCCCGGACTTCGCGTCCAGCTGGCACGTGCTCGATGCGGAGGGCGACGGGGTGCCGGAGCTCTCCGGGGCTCCACCACCGGCGCAACCCGCCAGCAGCAGGGTCGCCGCGGCGACGGTGGACAGAACGATGAGCGGACGCTTGCGCACAGTGAGACCTCGGGATCGCGGGCAGGAAACTCCATCCTGCCCCATACCCCTTTGCTCGCGCTGGGAGGCGCGGCGCAACTCTTCATTCCCACCCCGGCATGGATCCGGGAGTAATCTGCTCTGATGACCTCTGAGCAGTCCGTCGAGCCCGAATCCTCGTCAGAAGAGGAATCCTCGTCAGAGGAGACTGCGAAGCCTCGCCACGCCGGGTTCGCGTACACGCTCGGCCGCAGCCTCATCACGCCACTCGCCCGTCTGGTGTACCGCCCTCGGATCGAGGGGCGCGACAACGTGCCGCTGACCGGTCCCGTCATCTTCGCGAGCAACCATCTGTCATTCATCGACTCGATCGCGATCCCGGTCGCGGCCCCTCGTCCCGTCCACTTCCTCGCGAAGTCGACGTACTTCGAAGGCACCGGATTCAAAGGCTGGATGAGCAAGACCTTCTTCGAATCGATCGGCGCGATCCCGGTGCGACGCGGTGCCGGACAAGCCGCGCTGGACGCGCTCGACCTGCAACGCCAGCTCCTCGATGAAGGTCTCGCCGTCGCCCTGTATCCGGAGGGGACCCGCTCGACCGACGGCCGCCTCTACAAAGGCCGCACGGGCGTCGCGTTCCTCGCTCTGCAGACGGGCGCCCCTGTGGTGCCGGTCGGCCTCATCGGCACGGACAAGGTGATGCCGGTGGGAGCGAAGATCCCCACCCTCAAGGAGCGCATCACCGTGCGTTTCGGCGAGCCGCTCGACCTCTCGCCGCACGGGCCCGCGACCAGTGGACGGGCACGTCGTCTCGCCACCGATCAGATCATGGCGGCGATCCACGGTCTCTCCGGCCAGGAGCTCGCCGGCGCGTACAACGAGGCACCGGCGCAAGGTGCCATCGAGAAGATCAAGCAGGCCCTCCCGCACGAGCGTCGCTGAGGCCTGTGAGCCCCACTCAGGCGAGGGCTGTGACCGTCGCCTGGTGGCGTACGGGGAAGTTCATCGAGTTCGCGATGAAGCACCACTCGTTAGCCTGGGCGTGGGCGCGCTCTGCTGCGTCGATCATCGAGGCCTCGGCGACGACGACCTCGGGCCGCAGCATCACCTCGACGAACGATCCGCCTCCCGCACCGTCCTCGCGCATCGTCCCGCTGGCCTGGTCGCGATAGGACACCACGACGACGCCCGCGGTCACACACGCGTGCAGGTATGACAGCAGGTGGCACTCGGAGAGGGAGGCGAGCAGCAGGTCCTCCGGATTCCATCGTGAGGGATCGCCGCGGAACGGCTTGTCTGCCGAGGCGAGGAGATCGGGCTTCCCCTCGACCTCGATCGTCACGTCTCGCCGGTAGTCCCGGTATCCGGTCGTCCCGGTGCCGGTGTTGCCGGTCCACGTCGAGGTGAGCGCGTAGCGGTGTTCGCCGAGCGTGCGCCTGGTCGTCTCTGCCATGTGCTCAGTCTGTCAGGCTCCTCCGACACGACGCGAGACGCCGCACGCCCCGGGCTAGAGTTGACGGGTGCTGGAGACTCTCACCGTTCAGGATTCCGTGGAACTCGCCGTCGTCGAGCGGAGCGGATTCGTCGAATCCCGCCACGCCGGCGCGGCCGTCGTGCTCTCCCCCGACGGGGACATCGTCGGTCGCCATGGAAATGCCGATGCGCTGATCCTGCCGCGATCCAGCCTCAAGCCTCTCCAGGCGATCGCCTGCATCACCGCAGGTGCCGTCCTCGAAGGCGAGCAGCTCGCGCTCTCCACGGCCAGTCACGTCGGCACCGACCGTCACGCTTCGGTGGTACGCGACATCCTGACCGAGGGCGGGCTGACGGAAGACGACCTCCGCTGCCCGGCCACGTGGCCGAGCGACTCGGCGTCGCGAGACGAGCTCGTCCGCGAGCACGGCGAGCCGACCCGGGTGCGCATGAACTGCTCCGGCAAGCACGCCGCGATGCTCCGCGCATGCGTGGCGACGGGCTGGCCGACCGACGGGTACCTCGACCCGACCCATCCACTGCAACAGCACATCCGCGACGTCATCGAGCGCCTCACCGGCGAGAAGATCGCCCACACCGCGATCGACGGGTGCGGTGCGCCGGTCCATGCGATGACGCTGACCGGCCTGGCGCGCGCGATCCACCGCATCGGCACCGCCTCCGACCGCTCGCCCTTCGCCCTCCACCGCGTGGCCGGTTCCCTGGTCCGCGCCGTGCGGGAGAACCCCTGGACGATCGAGGGTCCGGGCCGCCCCGACACGATCGCGACCGAGAGGCTCGGCGTGTTCACCAAGTACGGCGCCGAGGGCGTGATGGTGATGGTCGCCCCCAACGGCACGACCGTGGCGCTGAAGATGCTCGACGGCGCCACTCGAGCCTCGACGATCGTTGCCGCGACCCTTCTCGCTCGGGCGGGCGGGCTGAGCGATGCCGACGTGGCCTCGCTCGCGGACGCACTTCCGCTCGCCGTGCTCGGCGGTGCGGAGAACGTCGGCTCCATCCGACCCGGCGCAGGAGTCTGACGCCCGCGGCGGCGTTCCTCGTCGCCGAGCGTCGATTCGCGGCGCCTTCTCCTCACGACAACGTCTCCGCACGGCAACGCTTCTCACGGCAACGCTTCATCGAGGCGACAACTCGGCGAGGTGGACACGTTTCGGCGCACCGGAGCCGGTGACCGACCAGGCCCGGCCTGCGTGCGGGTGTGCATACGGAGGAAGCTCCCGCGCGCCGATCAGTTGCCGGAGCTCGCCGGGATGTTCACATCGGATGAGCACCTCGCCTGCCGATCTGATGCGCTGCCACAGCGACCAGTTCCGCTGCCAGGTCTCCGCGTCGGCGACCACGATGCAGCGTGTTCCCGGCGAAGTCGACTCAGATCCTGCCGCCACCACCTCGCATGCGGGGTGCGCGTCGTGAAGAGCGGCGAGGACCGTATCGGTGCCGGCACTGACGACAGCGGTGATCGCAGACGACGGCGTCCACCGTGGTGTCTGCGCTGCCTGCGGCAGCCATCGGCCCTCGTCGACCCACGCCAACTGCACCTCGCGATCTCCGATCACGGCGCGCCCGGGTACGCGGTCGCGCACGAACGCCGATGCCTCTCCGCCGGCCGCCAGATGCTCGAGTCTCGTCGGCATCCGCAACAGCGCCCGACGGGGCACCAGATCGAGTACACGTCCCAACGCCCCGCTCGCCCTGGTGGCCGTCAGAACGAAGGTGGTGTCCGGACTCGCCCGAAGCACGCGCTCCCAGCGGTGGACGAGCTGCTGCGCGTACTCGGCCGGCAGGGAAGCCAGCATCGCATCCACGTCGTCGATCAGGACGACCGAGGGCGGACGCTCCCCGCCCTCGACCCATGCGGCGAGCACGTCCCAGGCACCCTCGGGATCGTCGGGCATCCAGAATGCGTCATCGCATTGCGCCGCGACCGCTCTCAGCACCGAGGTCTTACCGAATCCGGGGGCGCCCAGCACCACCAGCCCCCGTTCCTCTCCGCGCCGGAGCATCTCCAGCGGCTGCGCCTGGCGATCAGGGTCATCGGCGCGACCGAGGATGATCGCATCGGGGAGGATTCCGGCCTCCGTGACGAGTTCGGCGATCGGCAGGATGGCCGGAAGCGGGGGAAGCCACGGGCTGGATGACTCGCCCGCTGCCGCCCACCGCAGACCGACACCACGAATATCGGAAGCCTCAGTCAGGGCGATGCGCATCGCGACGGGTTCCTGGTCGGATGGTCGACGCAGCAAGCCGAGACCGCGGGAACCGACGTCTCCCGTGAGCGCGGAGGCAGCATCGGTACCGATCACGAGCCGACTGTCGGCGGCGTCGCCGACGCGCAGGCTGATGCGAAGGGGGCAGTTCGCAGCCAGGGCGTCTCTGATCACCCCGGCAGCACGCTGTGTCCCGAGAATCAGGTGCATCCCGAGGGCGCGGCCACGGGCAGCGATATCGATGAAGACCGCACCGAGCTCGGGGTGCTCGGTCAGAAGCGCCGCGAACTCGTCGACGACGATGATCAGCCGGGGCATCGACACACCGCTGACATCGCGCGCCCCGGCGGCGGCCAGCACCCTTTCTCGACGTCGCAGCTCGGCGGTCAGGCTGGAGACGCCTCGTCTTGCACCCTGATCGTCGAGATCAGTGATGACGGCGGCCACCTGAGGCAGTGCGCTCAGGGGTTCGAAAGCCGTTCCGCCTTTGAAATCGGCGAGCACGAACGTCACCTCGTCCGGGCCGTGCGCCGTGGCGATGGCAGTGACCCAGCTGACCAGCAGCTCGCTCTTGCCGGTCCCCGTCATCCCCGTCACGATCGCGTGCGGTCCGTCTCCCACGATGTCGACCGTGATGTTCGCGCGTTCGCCTCGGCCGATGGTCGCGACGAGCCCGCCTCCGGCCGAGGTCTGCTCGAGCTCGGAGAGCAGCACCGCGTCGGGGATCGCATCCGTCTCGTCGTCGCGACGCGCCAGCTCCGCAGAGACGGTCTCCGCTTGGGCACGCGACAGGCACTCGACAGCGACTGCCTGGCTACCTGTCGGGGTGCGCAGCGTCGCCCGCCGCGGTTCGACGATGTCGATGACCGTCGTGATTCCCGCCGGGACGTCCTCCCCCACCGCGGTCAACACGATCAGGGCGTCCGCGTCCCCCCGGACGCCCGCCGCAGGACCGAACCCGATCCGGAAAGCACCACGCCGCGCACTCCGGGCGTGGGGCAGGCTCGCCAGGCCGTGGTCAGCGAGGTCAGTGTCTTCCGGATCGATGCCGATCAGCGACAGCTGGCCGGTGCCGAACCGCAGACACAGCTGCACGACAAGAGCGCGCGCTGCCGCCTCGGCCACAGGCCGCGCACCTCGAAGACAGATCCCCCCACCGATCGGCGCGGAGACCGGCGCGTCCGCGATGACACGGCATCTTTCACGGAAGTCCCGCCCGCGCGCGTCATCCGCGCCGGTGCAGCGGACCGCACTCGTCGTGTTGCCGGCACCGATGACGATCGGAGTCGTCGCGTCGACTCCCTGAGCGCCGCGCAGAGGCGCCTGTGCGATGCAGGTCGCGGCGTCGGGCCACCGCTGCCACAGGGCTTCGAGCTCGTCCTGCTGACGCTGGACCAGATCCGCTTCCGCCGCAACCCACTCGGCTTCGAGCTGCTGCTCGGTTCGTCGGCGTTCACGGCGCCGCGTACGTGTCGCGTCGAGCAGTGAGGCGCCGATCATCAACGGCCCCAATGCCGCGAAGCAGAGCGCGAAGAGGGAGCCGGTGACCAACCACATCACCACTCCCGTGGCCACCGGCACGAGGGCGGCCATGAAAGGCAGTGGAGCGCGAGGCGACGCTGCCGGAGCCGCGGGAAGCACGATCGGAGGGGATTCCATGGAATCCAGTGGACCGCATCACGGCCCGTGAAACAGGGCTGTGCACAGCGCTGGAGCGTTACTCCGCGGTGTTCTCGATTGGGGAGGACGAGTCGTCCTCTGCCGCCACCTGGACGATGATGAGGGTCACGTTGTCGCGACCGCCGTTCTCCAACGCCGCCGCAAGCATCGCGTCCACCGCGGCACCCGGATCGTCGTGCTCCCGGAGGAAATGCTGGATCCCGTAGTCGGTCAGTTCCTTGGTGAGGCCGTCCGAGCAGATGACGAATCGGTCACCGGGACGCACGTCGATGGAGACGTAATCGGGAGCTGTGAGCTCACTCGCCCCCACGGCACGCGTGATCACGTTGCTGTAGGGGTGCCCTTCAGCTTCCTCCGGGCTGAGCTTGCCCGCTGTGATCAGTTCCTGCACGACCGAGTGATCGGTGGTGATCTGGACCAGCCGATCGTCGCGAAGGAGATACACGCGGGAGTCGCCGATGTTCAGTGCGGTCCAGTGCGGCTCATCCCCATCGGTCTCGAAGTACACTCCCGTGAGCGTGGTCCCCGTGCCCTCGTCGGTGGTCTCGGGATGCTCCGCGATGTCTCCGACAGCCAGTTCGAGCGCATTCTCGATCGATGGTCCGTCGACCTTCCCCGAGGAGACGACGGCCTGCAACCGGGCCACCGTGCTCTGACTCGCGATCTCGCCGCCGGCATGACCGCCCATTCCGTCAGCGACGATGAACAGCGGATAGTCGGCGAGGAACGCGTCCTGATTCGTCTCCCGGCGTCGGCCTTGATCGGTGATCCCGGACCACGACAGCAGCAGCGGGCGCTGCGCAACCGTGACGCGGTGCGTCTTCGTCTCAGCCACGTGCTGCCTCCGATGGGCCTGCGGCGGGTCGGACGGTCGCAGGATACTCACAACACATCGTAGTAGAAGTCACGCGCACCTCGATCACACCCTGGCACCCGGATCGGCCGGCAGCGGGAACAGATCATCGATGATGGCGAGTTCGGCCGCGTCGGGGCGCCAGGCCTCCCCCGCGTCTGCGTTCGCCTCGACCTGCGGGACCGAGGTCGCGCCCGCGATCACGCTCGAGACCGCCGCGTGCGAGAGCAACCAGCCGAACGACGCCTGGACCATCGTGATGCCGCGCTCATCGCAGAAATCGCGGAATGCATCCAGGGCATCCCACGGTGCGTTCTCCCACACGTGGCGCCGTGTCGACATGATCCGGCTCTGCTGCGGCCCGCCGTCGCGAGTGAACTTCCCCGTGAGCAGGCCGTTGTGCAGGGGGAAGTACGGGAAGAAGCCGAGTTCGTAGCGTTCCACCGCCGGCAGCACTTCCCGCTCCGCCGCCCGAGCCAGCAGGGAGTAGTGGTTCTGAGCCGAGATGAACCTGCCACTCGATCGCGCCCTCGTCGTGAACTCCGCTTCGGCGATCTGCCACCCGGCGAAGTTCGAGTGCCCGTAGTAGCGGATCTTGCCCTCGCGCACGAGTTCATCGAGGGCATCCGTGGTCTCCGCGATCGGCGTCTCGGGATCGGGGAGATGCAGCTGATAGAGATCGATCCAGTCCGTGCGCAACCGGCGCAGCGATTCCTCGACGGCCCGACGCACGTAGCGACGAGAACCCCGGGCAGCGGGGAACGCGTAACCCATGTCGCGCTCGTGTCCGAACTTCGTCGCCAGCACCACACGGTCGCGGCGTCCCTCGAGAGCTTCGCCCATCAGCAGCTCGCTCGCCCCCGCTGCTGCTCCATACATGTCAGCGGTGTCGAAGAAGGTGATGCCGTTGGCGAGAGCCGCATCCATCACCTCGCGCGTGCCGGCAAGACTCTCCGTCATCGTCCCCGCGCGCCCGAAGTTGTTGCAGCCGAGGCCGGTGGCGGACACGAGAAGACCGGAGGCACCCACACGGCGCTGGGACGAGACCATGCCCCCACGTTAGCGGCCGCTGCGGATAGACGACCACTCGGAACAGCACAGAGCCCCCGACCGAGGTCGGGGGCTCTGTGCCAGAAGGTCACACCGTCAGACCATCACGCCGGAGGCTGTGTGGGATCGGTCGGCGGGGACGCCGGGGTTGCGGGAGGAGCCGGCGGAGCAGCGGGCGGA
>NZ_JARD01000005.1:0-48026 GCF_000708345.1 Microbacterium sp. Cr-K32
CGACCCGATCGAGGGTGGTGGGGCGAACGATTACTCCTGGCCCACCGACCCCGTCAACGGACACGACCTGACGGGAGAGAAGTGGTCGATCGAGAAGCCTGCGCAAGCCACGACGAAGGTGGCAAATCCGGCATCGAAGCAAAGCCGTCCCGTTCCACGCCCGACTAAACCCCTTCGTTGGGGCTACTTCATCCTGTCGAATTTCGGCGCAGCCATGAATGTGGCTGGTTTTGTGTCCGGGGCGATCAGCACGGGGCTCGCGGTCGCGGCGATAACCGTGAAGGCGCCGCCGCTCGCAGTGCCATTGCTCGGACTGGCATCGCTGGCTGGTTACGCCTCGACAGCATTTACGACAGTCGGTGTTCTGGCAGACTGCATTGCTCACAAATGGGACGCGATTTGTGGTCTTGGAGTTGCAGGCGCGGCAACGGCGGCTATCATCGGAATAGTCGGGGGTCCCGTAGGCGGAATCTTAGGCGGCGGAATATTCGGCACCATCACCGGGGGCGCAATGTTCCTGACCTCGTTACCTGGCGCGGCGAAGAGGCCTGAGATAGATTGGTAGTCTGGCGAGAGTATGAACATTTTGCAGAGTACCCCGTACGGGCCCACGACAACATTCGGACGCAATTTCGCGAGCGTCGGAGCGCTCATCCTAGGTGTGGGTTGCACAGCGCTTCCGGGGCTGCAGGGATCCCCCCTCCCAAGTGTGCTGTTCTTTGGTGCAATTGGGCTCTGCCTCGTTGGGTCGTTTTTCCTTCATGTCTATCGGTGGAGGAACGTCGTCAGGAAGGCTCATACTTCATCCACGGCAGCCGGTGCGCGCGGAGCTTTTGCCTTCATTCAGGCCAGGCGTGAGAGTTCAAGGGGACCGAGCAAGCGCACGCACTCGGGGTGGTTGCTGATTCTAGACGATCGAATTGCGGTTAGATCACAGCGTACGTCGAAGCGAAGTGAGGAGGTCGATATGTGCGCTGATATTCGTTTTAAAGATATTGAGAGCGTTTCCCGCAGTGAAACGACGAGCATCTCCTATACCGAACTTGCGATCACTACACATTCCGGAGATAGATGGCTTTTTATGCTCGCGCCGAGAAGCGGTTCTGGCTGGCACGGTCCGAGCGAAAAGGAAACCGAATTTGCTGCTACTCTTATCATGCAAGCGGTTAAAGCGCAGTAGCTTTTGCCGGAGCTCCGTGAGAGAGTATGCGGTTTATCGGTTCAGGACAAGCGCGTCGCGGATGATGTCGACTGTCGGAGCCGGTTTTCACCCCGGCCTTCAGGTGGTTCGACACAGCTAGAGGACCTCGACAGCTTGCGTCGGTGTCGCATGACGGTTGCACCGATTGCAGGAGGGCGCGCACCCGGGTGGGCCGGCTTTGAGCAGGGCGGGTTTGGCGCGGAGTGTGGGCCTGCAATCCCTGGGTTCCTAGGAGAAATCTAGTTATGGCGCGTGCTTGGGTTGGTACGACTGGAATATCTTCGTATTTTTCACTACCGGTCTTATTGGAGCTCGTGTGGATGGGTACACGCGAGGGTTGCGCTACGTAAGGGTGGTCGATATGAGCGAAATCTCACACAGAGTGGGAAGGATGGGTCGAACACTGCAAAAGTTGGATAGTGAGTCATCGCGATCGAGGACGTAGGTGAGTTTGAATCGCGGTCCATCGTTCGGTTCTTCCTTTAGGCGACGTGGTGGCCGAACATGGCTGCGTCAGATTAGCTTCGCCGTGCGAGCCGTGAACGGGTGGTTGCGGGGCATCGAGTCTCAGAAGGTCAAACGCTGACGATGTATGCAAGCTGCGTCCCCTCGGGGTCCTCCTATCTCTTGGCTTTTGGGTTCGGGGCCGCGCTCATAGTGCTCAGCTCCTGGATGGTTTTACTGATGCGGGCGGTTTATCGGGATGATGCTGGCTTCCGACGCGGCCTCGCGAACGCAGCGCCTCTGTGGGCACCGGGGATCGCCGGTGTCGTGACGCTGTTCAACTTCAAGGATTCGTTGATCGGCTGGGTTCAGACCTGTCTTCCGGTGGATGGGTGGAGCGCTCTGGGCTCGGTGTTCATCGGGCTCGGCGTTGCTGTGGCTCTGACCGCGGTTGGCCGGCTGATCTACAACCGGATCCGTGTCGGCACCACTGGCGACCCCGACAGCAACGAGGAAGAGACCAGGGCGCAGCATTCATCAACAGGTGACGCGACGGTAGAGAAGCGTCCCCGAAACCTGCCTGTGGAGCGCCGACGGGTAATCGTCGAATACGCCATCACCTATGGCGCCGCGGTCCTTCTCCTCGTCATCGGTGCAGGGCTGTCCTGGCTCTGAGAGCGCCCCAAGAGGTAGTCAAAGAATCAATTGGGTGAGACATGGAGAAGATAGCGGGCTCTGCGACGGGTGCTCGAGTGGGCGGCCTCTTCTGGGGCGCCGCCGCGAGCGCGTTGACGGTCGCGGTGAGTTGGGGCACGTCCTCGTGGTGGATTGGCGCATGCGTGTGCTTCTTGGCGGTGGCCGCGGTCGTACGTTCACTCTTCCTCGGGGTGTGGGTGGAGCCAGGTGCGGTTGTCGTGTGCGCCTGGTTTCGTAGACGCCACTTCAGATCAGGAGAGGTCGCAGCTGTCGACAAACAGCTCTACTACGGTGCGGGAGGGGTGGGCGTCGGCTGGCTCCCGTTCGTGGGGTCGGTGCGGATGATCGAGATCGAGTGCGTCGATGGAAAGCGAATTCCGTTGCCATCGACGATCGGTCGCCGAAACCGTGTGCTGCACCTCGCGAGGCGGATGCGTGAGGCTCTGAGTCTTCCTTCGCGCTGAGAGGGTTGATTCCCGGCGCGACGACGGTTTCGGGTTACCGCTGCTGTGGACGGTGGATCACGCCCTGTGTGATTCCACGGATGATGATGAAGGCCATCAAGGCGGCGGCGATGAGGAAGGCCTCGCCCAGAATGCTGGACCACATCGTGGCGCGGATCTGCTCCAGCGCTTCGGTGCGTGAGTCGATCTGGTTCGACCATTTGAACGAGATGAAGCTGGCGATCCAGAGAAGCCACCACACGATCAGCCAGCGTGGGGGAGTGCGGCCGATCGCTCGCCAGAGGTCAGAAATGTCTTGGAAGGGGCGCCAGAGGGCGAGGATGGGGATAAACCAGTCCCCGGCGTGCCAGCCGGCGGCGCGACGGGTGAGCCCGGGGACTTGCAGGGCGACACGGTACTGCCAGGTGGCCCACAGCGCCGCGGCGGCGGTCAGCGAAAGCGTCGCCAGTGCGTTGCCGACGGTCCAGGTCCAGTCGTACAGGTGGAGAGTCTGGACGGCCGAGGTATTCCCAACGAGATAGCTGGTGATGGCCGTGATGCCCATGGCCTCGACGCCAACGAGCACGAGCGCCAGAACACCGCAGACGATGACCATGACCTGGGTCGCGGTGGCGAGCTTGGTGATTGTCCGCAACGTAGCCTGTTCGTTCGGTGGTCGTAGCCAGCTGGCTCCGTTCCACCACCATGTGGCCTGGGTGTCATCCGGTGCCGGGTACCAACCAGGCGGTGGGGGAGTGATGGCGCTGCTCATCGTTGGGCGTCCTCGGAGATCGTGCGGCTAACAGCGCGCGGAGCGGATCTGCGTGCGGGGCCTCCGCCGCCGATCGAAACAACGAACCACACTCTATGGCCTGCCACAGGCGTCCCCCGCGCCACGCCGCCGGGAACAACTCACCCGTGACTCGACGTTGCTCATGAGCGAGACTGGGCCACGTAACCGGCTCACGGAGAGGTGCGACGCATGAACGCTGCGGAGAAGACCGACGAGTACGACCTGATCGTGTTGGGCGGTGGTCCGGTGGGCGAGAATGTCGCCGATCGCGCCGTGCAGGGCGGACTCACCGCGATCATCGTGGAGAGCGAGCTTGTCGGAGGCGAGTGTTCCTACTGGGCGTGCATGCCGTCGAAGGCGCTGCTGCGTTCGGCGCAGGCGCTCAGGGCAGCTCAGCACGTGGGTGGGTCTTCGCAGGCGGTGACCGGAAAGCTCGATGTGCGCGCCGTGTTCGACCGCCGCGACTCGTTCACCAGCAACTGGTCGGACGACGGTCAGGTCAAGTGGCTCGAGTCGGCCGGCATCGACCTGGCCCGCGGCCACGGCCGCATCACGGGCGAACGCGAGGTGACCGTGACCGATGCCGACGGCGCCGAGCGCGTGCTCACGGCCCGGCACGCTGTCGCGATCAGCACCGGATCGGATGCCGTCATCCCGCCCATCGACGGACTCCGCGGGGCCACCCCGTGGACCAGCCGCGAGGCGACGAGCGCAGAAGAGCTGCCCGAGAGCCTGGCCGTCATCGGCGGAGGCGTCGTGGCCGTCGAGATGGCGACTGCCTATGCCGCACTCGGCTCGAAGGTCACCGTGATCGCCCGCAGCGGCCTGCTCGGCGGGATGGAGCCCTTCGCGGGCGAGCGCGTCGCCGCAGGCCTCAAGGAACTCGGCGTCGACGTGCGCACCGGCACGGGCACCACATCCGTGCGCCGCGGCGCGGACGGCGTGACCATCATCCTCGACGGCGGCGAGGAGATCACCGCGACCGAGGTGCTGGCCGCGACGGGTCGCTCGCCCCGAAGCGGTGACATCGGCCTCGACGTCGTGGGACTGGAACCCGGTCGCTGGATCGAGACGGACGACACGCTCCGCGTCCCCGGATCCGACTGGCTCTATGCGGTCGGCGACGTCAACGGGCGCGTGCTCCTCACCCACCAGGGCAAGTACCAGGCGCGCGCTGCCGGCGATGTGATCGTCGCCCGCGCCCAGGGCGAAGATGTCGACGATGCCCCGTGGGGCCGTCACGTCGCCACGGCCGACCAGGCCGCTGTCCCGCAGGTCACGTTCTCGATCCCCGAGGTCGGCTCCGTCGGGCTCACCGAGGGCCAGGCGGTCAAGGCCGGTATCGCGGTGAAGGCCGTCGACTACGACCTGGGCTGGGTCGCCGGCGCGAGCCTCTACGAAGACGGCTTCGAAGGCCAGGCGCGGCTCGTGGTCGACACCGACCGCGACGTCGTGATCGGTGCGACGTTCGTCGGTCCTGAGGTGGCGGAACTGGTGCACGCGGCGACCGTGGCGGTCGTTGGAGAGGTGCCGATCGCCCGCCTCTGGCATGCGGTGCCGTCGTACCCCACGATCAGCGAGATCTGGCTGCGACTGCTCGAGGGGTACGGTCGCGACTCCGCCTGATCGACACTGGGGCGTGACCCGCATCGGGGTCTGATCCCGCCGTCCGTGGCAATCCGTTCTTCCGATCGCATCGAACAGGATCCGGATTGTTTCTCATATTGACGGCCGCGGCGCAACCCTCACCCCCGATGTCCGCACCGTCTTATACGCTCATACCCACATCCGAGGAGGCAGGACCATGAAGGCTGTACTCGCAGGAACCGTCATCGCCGAAGCCGACGAGAGTGATCTCGCCCGCATCGAGGGGAACTGGTACTTCCCACCGGCGTCCATCACGCCCGGAGTGCTCGTCGAGAGCCCCACGCCCTACACCTGTCCGTGGAAGGGGGCCGCTCAGTACTACTCGGTGCAGACCGAGGGCGAGCTCCACACCGACTACGCCTGGTCGTACCCGAACCCCTACCCCTCGGCATTCGACCGCGTCGGCAAGGACTTCTCCGGGTTCGTGGCGTTCGATCCCCGTGTCGAGGTCGGCCCGTAGCCATCTGAAGAGCCCCGTAGCCATCAGAAGAGCCTAGACTCGTCCGCTCACACATCGATCGACCGACTGGAGACCAGCCCATGATCGAGTTCCGCAACGTCACCAAGCGCTTCCCCGGCGGCGCCCTCGCCGTCAATGACTTCAGCCTCGTGTTGCCCTCGCGCAAGACCACGGTGTTCGTCGGCTCGTCCGGCTGCGGTAAGACCACTCTGCTCCGCATGATCAACCGCATGGTCGAGCCGACTTCCGGCGAGGTCGAGATCGACGGCGAGAGCGTGCTCCAGGGTGACCCGGTGGCCCTGCGTCGACGCATCGGCTACGTGATGCAGAACTCCGGCCTCATGCCGCACTTCACGGTCATCGACAACGTGGCCACGGTGCTGCGCCTGACCGGCGTGAAGAAGGCTGCCGCCCATAAGCGCGCACGGGAACTGCTCGACACGGTCGGCCTCGACCAGGCGCTCGCCGACCGCTACCCGAGCCAGCTCTCCGGCGGCCAGCAGCAGCGCGTCGGCGTCGCCCGCGGCCTCGCCGCCGACCCGAACATCCTGCTCATGGACGAGCCCTTCGGTGCGGTCGACCCCATCGTGCGGGCCGACCTGCAGCAGGAGACCCTGCGGCTGCAGCGCGAGCTCGACAAGACGGTCGTGTTCGTCACGCACGACATCGACGAGGCGTTCCTGCTCGGCGACCAGGTCGTCATCCTCGACAAGGGTGCGCGCATCGTTCAGGTGGGCAGCCCCAGCGAGATCATCGAGAACCCTGCGGACGACTTCGTCTCGGCGTTCATCGGCGCCGAACGCGGTCGCCGTGCTCTGCACCTCAAGCAGACGCCGCACGGCACCGTGGTGGTCGACGGCGAGGGTCGCACCCAGGGGGCGATCATCGATGTTCCTGATGCCGTGACCGACGCGCTTCTGAGCGAGGAGAGCGCGACGAAGGGCGCTCCGTGAACTGGATCGGCGACAATCTCGGCCTCATCCTCGAGCTGACCGGGATCCACCTGCAGCAGAGCGCGATCGCCATCGTGCTCGGCTTCGTGCTGTCGCTGCCGCTGGGGTGGGTCGCATGGCGTTATCAGCTGGTGAAGGGGCCGGTCATCGTTCTCACCGGACTCCTCTACACGATCCCCTCGCTCGCGCTCCTGATCCTGCTCCCGTCCGTCGCCGGATATCCCGCCCGCAGCCCCGTGAACCTCATCATCGGCCTCACGATCTACGCGGTCGCGATCCTGGTGCGCGCGGTGTCCGACGGCCTCGACTCGGTCGACCCCGCCATCCGGCAATCCGCGACCGCGATGGGATACGGCGGCTTCCGCCGATTCTGGACCGTCGACTTCCCGCTCGCCGGACCCGTCGTGCTCGCCGGGCTCCGCGTGGCGGCCGTCAGCACCATCTCCCTCGCCACGGTCGGCATCCTGGTCGGCGTGAACAACCTCGGTTACCTGTTCACCAACGGCCTGCAGCGTCGCATCCTCGCCGAGGTGTTCGCCGGCGTCATCGCGGTGGTCGTGATCGCGCTCGTGATCGACCTGCTGCTCCTTCTCCTGGGTCGCGCACTGATGCCGTGGACGCGCGCGGCGAAGACACCGTCGGCCGCACGACAGGCCGCCACCCTGAGGACCGCCGCATGAACGTGTTCACCGACGCCTTCGCCTGGCTCTTCTCCCCTGACCGCTGGGAGGGGCCGTACTCGCTGCCCATCCTGTTCGGCCAGCACATGTACTACACGCTGATCTCGGTGCTCATCGCCGGCATCATTGCGATTCCCCTGGGGTGGCTCATCGGTCACACCGGCAAAGGCCGTGAGATCGCGGTCGCGGTCTCCGGCGCGGCACGTGCCATCCCGTCTTTCGGCCTCATGGTGCTGCTCGTGCTGATCCTGGGCGTGCTCCGGGTTCCCGAAGCCGCGATCATCACGTTCGTGCTCCTGGCCATCCCATCGCTCCTCGCCGGTGCCTACACCGGGCTGGAAGCCATCGACCGTCGGGTGCTCGACTCCGCGCGCTCGATGGGCATGACCGAGTGGCAGGTGTTCTGGAAGGTCGAGGTGCCCCTCGGGCTGCCTCTTCTCGTCGGCGGCATCCGGGCGGCACTCCTGCAGGTGATCGCCACGGTCACCATCGCCGCCTACGTGAATCTCGGCGGACTCGGTTGGCCGATCATCCAGGGCATCCCGCTGCGCAAGTTCGACCAGGTGCTCGGAGGGGCGATCCTCGTCGCGGTGCTCGCCCTGGTCGTCGACCTGATCTTCGCCCTGCTCCAGCACGCCGCCGTCCCCGCGGGGGTGCGCGCACCGACCACCACACGTCGCTCGCGCGCGGCCGCTGCCTCGCCGGCACCGGCCACCGCCTGACGCCCATCATCCGACTCATCCCACAGCCCTCACACCGTCCCACAGCACCAACCCCGTTGTCCCAGAGAAGAGGAAGTCCTCATGTTCACAGCACGTAAGTCACGACTCGCCCTTGCCGGTGGTGCCGCGCTCGCCGCGGTGCTCGTCCTCGGCGGCTGCGCGAACAGCAACCCGCTCGACGCCCCGAGCGAAGGCTCGAGCTCCGGCGGCGACACGATCGTCATCGGCTCGCAGGCGTATTACTCGAACGAGATCATCGCCGAGATCTATGCGCAGGCTCTCGAGGGGGCGGGGTTCAAGGTCGACAAGCAGTTCAACATCGGACAGCGCGACGCCTACATGCCCGATGTCGAGTCCGGCGCGATCGACCTGTTCCCGGAGTACACGGGCAACCTGCTCGAGTACCTCGACAAGGACGCGACCGCCACCAGCCCGGAAGACGTCTACGCCGCGCTGAAGGAGGCGCTGCCCAAGGGCCTGACCGCTCTCGACTACGCCGAGGCGTCTGACCAAGACACCTACACGGTGCTGAAGAGCTTCGCCGAGGAGAACGGCCTCACCACGATCGGCGACCTCTCGAAGGTCACGACCCCGGTGACGATCGGTGCCGCTCCGGAGTTCGAGCAGCGTCCGTACGGTCCGGCTGCGGCCAAGGAGGTCTACGGCGTCGATCTCGGCTTCTCGGCCACCGGCCCGACCACGCTCGAGTCCCTGCTGGCCGGTGAGATCCAGGTCGCCGACATCTACTCGGCAGACCCGGCCTTCCAGACCGAAGACATCGTCGCGCTCGAAGACCCGGAGAACATCATCCTGGCCTCGAACGTCGTGCCGATCGCATCGAGCGACGTCGCCGACGAGATCTCCGACGTGATCAACGCGGTCAGCAAGAAGCTCACCGCCGAGGAGCTGGTGGGGCTGAACGTGCAGAGCACGGTCGACCAGAAGTCGGCAGAGGACATCGCCAAGAAGTGGCTGGCAGACAACGACCTCAGCTGAGTCGTCACCACGCAGAAGCGCCCGGGCCCCTGAGGGTCCGGGCGCTTCTGCGTTGCGGGCGGGTCAGATCCGGGCGTCCTGCTTCGGGACGAGAACCTGTTTGATGATGATGAGGATCGACGCGGTCACCGGCACGGCGACCAGCGCCCCGAGCAGACCGAGCAGCGTGCCGCCGGCGAGAGCACCGATCACGACGAGAGAACCCGGCACCGAGACCGCCTTGTTCATGACGCGAGGGGTGATCACGTAGGCCTCGATCTGCATGTAGACGAGGTAGATCGCCGCGAAGATCAGGGCGGCGATCGGGTTGGTGAACAGCGCCAGGCAGGTGCCGAGGATCCAGAACAGCACCGAGCCGACCAGCGGGATCAACGTGATGCAGAAGGCGATGGCCGCCATCAGCGGGGGGAACGGCAACCCGAGGAAGAGGTAGAGCAGGAACGCGAGCGTCGCGTTGCAGAACGCGAGCACGACCATGCCCATCACGTAGCCGCCGACCGAGTCGGTGATCTGGTCGGTGATGTCGCCGGCACGAGCGCGGTCGCGGGCGGGGGCGAGACGCAGCAGACCCTGCTTCATCGACGGCAGCGACGCGAGGAAGTACAACGTCAGCACGAGCACGACGATGGCTCCGGAGATGCTGGTGGCGATCGAAGCGCCCACGGCCAGGGCGCCGCCGCCGATCGTCGCGAGGTTGCCGAAGTCGGTGAGGAAGGACTGCACCTGGGCGACCAGTTCTTGGAACTGGTCGCCGAACTGGGCTTCGAGGGTCGCGTAGATGTCGCTGTGTGTGAAGTCCTTGATCATGCCGGGCACGGACTGCACGAAGCTCACGATCTGATCGATCACGACGGGAACGATCATCCAGAGCACGAGGGCGAACACCACGATGAGTGCGAGGATCGTGATGACCACCGAGATCACACGCGAGAGGCCACGGCGTTCCAGGAACCGTACGGCGGGGTCGAGTCCGAGCGCACCGAACAGGGCGAGGGCGATGTAGATGAGCACGGTCGACAGGTTCGACAGCGCGAGGCCGATCACGATCGCCCCGAGTCCACCCAGCGTCACGAGGAAGCCGAACACGAACGGGCGGTCGATGCGCGTCCAGAACGAACGGCTCGGCGTCGTCGGCTCGATCACGACCGGGATCGGAGCGTCTGCGACGGCCGGCACGGATGCGGGTGCGGCCTTGCGACGGCCGGTCGCCGGCGCGGCGGGAGTCGCGGCGGATGCGTCGTCGTCGTGGGGCGCGGATTCCGGCGGCTCTTCGTTGCTCATGTGCTCACGATAGCGGTGCCATGGATCGAAACCAGGATGTCACGCGGCTCTAGAGTAGGGGCATGACCGCCGCCGAGGACCCGAAGGCCGAACTGCTCCGGCTTCGCGCCACCATCGACAACATCGACGCCGCACTGATCTTCATGCTGGCCGAGCGCTTCCGCGCGACTCAGCAGGTCGGGCATCTGAAAGCGGAGCATGAGATGCCGGCATCGGACCCGAATCGGGAGGAACAGCAGGTCGCCCGGCTGCGTGCTCTCGCCGAGGAAGCGCACCTCGACCCGGAGTTCGCGGAGAAGTGGTTCAACTTCGTGGTGGCAGAGGTCATCCGTCACCACACCGAAGCGGCCGAGAGCCGCTGAGGAGGAGGAGCCGGACGGGCGACGGTGTGTGCAGCACTCGCCCGTCCGGAGCTTTGTGAGATTCATTGACCAACTAAGTTCAATGAATAAACTTAGGGAGAGACTACGGATCGCGCCACGATCTGTCAACAGCTCGCGACGGGCGAGCGTCGGAACGGGAACACATGCTCAGCACGGATGACGGCCTCGACACCCAGGCGTCTGTTCGGCGTGCGAACCTGCGCCGGGCTCTGCAGCTGGTCTTCCGGAATCCGGGCACGCAGACGCGCGCGGGCATCGCGAGGTCGAGCGGGCTGACCGCCGCCACCGCGTCATCGCTGGTCGCCGAACTCATCGAGAACCGGCTGATCGTCGAAGGGGAGCAGGCGGCGAGCACCGGTGGCAAACGGGCGACCACTCTGAGCGTCGATGCGGACCATCACCTGATCCTGGTGCTGGTGATCCAGCCCCTGCACGCCGACATCGCTCTCGTGGCGCTCGACGGCACCGAGGTCGACCTCCGTCGCGTGAGCTACACCGCCGAGAACCGCGACCGCACCCTCGACGAGGCGGTGTCGGCCGTGGCGGAGGAGTTCGGCGGACGGCTCCTGGCCGCCGGCGTGCAGCTGCCGGGCACGACCGATGGGCGATCGGTGCTCGAGAGCGTGCAGCTCAAGTGGCAGAACGTCCCCCTCGCCGACCGGTTCGAGCGTGTGCTGGGAGCGCCCGTGCTGCTGATCAACGACGTCGACGCCGAAGCCATCGCCGAGGCGGGTATGGAGGAGTCGCCGTCCGGCTACCGCCTCTTCATCCATCTCGGCGGCGGTGTCGGCGCGGCCGTCACGCTCGACGGCGAGCTGGCTCCCGGCCCCCGAGACCGCGCGGGTGAGATCGGACATGTGCAGGTCGTGTTCGGCGACGCCGCGCGCGCCTGCCGATGCGGGCAGCGCGGCTGCCTGGAATCGGCCGCCGCTCTCGGGGCGATGCTCGGCGACGAGTTCTCCGACGCCATGGATGCCCCGGAGATCCGCGCGCTCGCGGCTCAGGCCGACGAGGAGCAACTCGATGAGGGGGCTCGCGCGCTGGCCAGAGCCGTCAAGCTCATCGGCGCGCTGCTCGACCCGATCGAGGTCGTCATCGGCGGCCCGGCAACCGAGCTCGGACCGCGCTTCCTCGATCGCGTGCGCCGTGAGACCGAGTACCCCGCCCGCGGCACGGCGCAGGTTCCGGTGCGCTACGCCGATCCTCGTGTGTCGCTCGCCGCCGGAGCCGCCCAGGCCGCACTGACGTCGGCGCTCGGCGTGCGCTGGAATCCCGAGCAGCTGCGCGCGGCATCGACGTCGCGCTCCTGACCGGCAGACGCACATCCGCCCGACGGGTGCTCCCATCGGGCGGATGTCGTCAAGCGGATGTCGACGCGCGGATGCGGAGGGCTACTTGACGCTGCCCGCCGTCAAGCCACCGACGAGACGCTTCTCGATGAGCATGAACAGGATGACCACGGGCAGGATCGCGACGATCGAGACGCCGAACACGTACTGCCAGCTCGTCTCGTACTGACCGACGAACTTGGTCAGAGCGACCGACAACGGCTGGTTCTTGTCGGTCGACAGGATCACGAGCGACGCCGCGAACTCGTTCCAGCAGGCGACGAAGGTGAACACGATCGCCGTGACGATGCCCGGCCACACGAGCGGCAGGTTGATCTTGAACAGCACGGTGAAGCGCCCGGCGCCGTCGATCTGGGCGGCCTCGTCGACCTCTTTGGGGATGCCGGCGAAGAACGAGTGCATGATCCACACCGCGAACGACAGGTTGAAGGCCGCGTTGATGAAGATCATCGCGATCCAGGTGTCGCCGAGTCCGAGCACGGTGAACTGGCGGAACAGACCCGAGGTGAGCACGGCCGGCTGCAGCATCTGCGTGACGATGACCAGGAACAGGAACACCATGCGGCCGGGGAACTTGAAGCGCGCCGTGTAGTACGCCGCCGGAAGCGAGACCAGCAGGACCAGCAGCGTCGCGAACACGGCGATGACGATGGTCGAGATCAGGTTGTACGGCAGGGGCGTCTCGGGGGTGGACCACATCGAGATGTAGTTCTCCCAGTGCCACTCGATCGGGAGGTAGGTCGGATCGACCGACCGGATCTGCGACTTGGTCTTCACCGAGCCGAAGAACATGATCAGGTAGGGCAGCACGAAGATGGCGAGCACCAGGAGACCGGCGACGGTGCGCAGGATCACCCGGGGCAGCGTGACCTGGTCTTCGGTGTAGCGGCGCTTGCGGCCGGGCGTCGGCGGCGTGCGACGACCGCGGCCTCCGGCGGTGGTCACGAGCTCGGTCTCGGTCATGGTCATGATCAGACCTCCTTCATGGGCTTGACGATCTTCACGTACGCCGCGACGATCACGATGACGATGAGGAACGCGACCACCGACAGGGCGCTCGCGACATCGACCTTCTTCTGCAGCTCGATGTATTTGAAGATCAGGGTCATGATCGTGTCGGCGCCGTAGCCGGGGATCGACCCGGTCATCACCTTCAGGATCGGCAGCGAGTTGAAGACGTTGATGATGTTGATGAGGATGGCCACGGCCAGAGCGCTGCGCAGCTGCGGCAGCACGATCGACCAGTAGGTGCGGGCAGGGCCGGCGCCGTCCATCTTCGCCGCCTCGATCGCGTCGGCCGGGACCGACTGGAGTCCGGCGAGGATCGTGTAGGTCGTGAAGGGGAGCGACACGAAGATCGCGATCACGATCGACCAGGTGAAGGCCGTCGCGGGGTTCTTCGTCCAGCCGTAGCCCACCGCGTCATCGGAGAGCCCGATGTCGTAGAGGAACTTGTTGAAGATGCCGAAGTACGGCTCGAGGCTGTAGTAGAACACCATGGTCGTCATCACGACGGATGCGGCCCACGGCACGATCACGGCCATGCGCACGAGCTGGCGCCCGGGGAAGGCCTTGTTCAGGATCTGCGCCAGACCGAGCGAGATCACGACCGTGAGGGTCACGACCGCGACCACCCACACGATCGTGCGGAAGAAGATCGGCCAGAACTCGGTGAACGTGAAGACCGTGACGAAGTTGTCGAAGCCCACGGACCCCTTGTCGAGGCCCGACAGGGAGATGTCACGCGTCGAGTTGAAGAACATCACCCCGGCGGGGAACAGCACGACGCCGATGATGAGCAGCAGCGCCGGTGCGATCCACGGCAGCGCTTGGAGAAGATCCTTTCCGCCCGGCCTGCCACGCGTGGCATCCGGGGTCTTCGGAGTGCGGGGGCGGCTCTTCGCCGCCCCCGCGAGGTTCGAGGACTCTGTCTTCTGGCTCATTCGGGTACCCGAACCTCTCCGATCAGCGGGCTCAGCCCGCGTCGACCTGTGCCTGGATCTCGGTCAGCACGTCCTGTGCCGGCTTCGACTGGATCTGACCGAACAGCGACTTGAACGCACCGTCGGCAGCGGACCACTTCGGGTTCGTCGACGGGTAGAACTGCGCGTCGGGCAGCACGTCGAGGAACGGCTTGAGGGCCTCTTCGCCGGAGAGCTGCTCGGCGCCGGACTTGGTGACCGGCAGGAAGCCCTCGGCCTGCACCCACGGCACGTAGACGTCGGCGGAGTAGTAGTAGTCGAAGAACTTGGTGATCGCCTCCTGCTTGTCACCATCGTTCTGGAACGCCATCAGCTGGTCCATGACGCCGAGGGTGAAGGGCGAGCCGTCCTTCGTCGGGATCGGAACGATGGAGTAGTCCAGGTCGGGGTTGTTCTCCTTGATCTGGCCGACCGTCGGCGGGAGGCCGACCTGCATGCCGATCTTGCCCTGGATGAAGATGTCCATCAGGGGGGAGCGCTGCGTGGAACCCGGGTCGGCCTGCGTCGCACCGGCGTCGATCATCTTCTTGATCTGCTCGGCACCGGGGAGGTTCTCCGGGGTGTCGATCGTGATCTCGGAGGCATCGCCGAACGATCCGCCGCCGCCCCACAGCCACACGGCCGCTTCTGCCTGCGCCTCTTCCGATCCGAGCGGCATGCCGTAGCCGGCGACACCGCCGCCGAGTGCGGACACCTTGGTGGCGGCATCCAGCAGCTCATCCCAGTTGGTCGGCGCCTCGACGCCGGCCTGGTCGAGCAGCGCGTTGTTGACGAACAGGGCGCGCGCCGAGGCGATCATCGGCAGCGCGTAGGCGGTCCCGTCGACCTCGGCGTTCTTGAGGAACGACTCCTGGAAGTCGGAGTAGGTGTCGTCGGAGACGACGTCCTTCGTCGGGTAGAGCAGCTCATCGCCGACGAAGCCCGCGAAGGGTCCGCCGTTGTAGATGTCCGGTGCCTCGCCGGCCTGGATCTTGGTGGAGACGACCTTCTCGAGGTTGTCCCACGACTGCACCTCGAGCTTGACCTTGATGTCGGGGTTGGCCTTCTCGAACCCGTCGATCACCGTCTCCCAGTTGGCCTTGGTGCCGTCGGAGTAGCTGGGGACGAGGAGGTCGAGGGTGGTCGAGCCGTCCCCGCCTCCGCTGTCGCCGGACGAACCGCCGAACCCGCACGAAGCGAGCGAGAGCGTGGCGACGGCCGCAATGGCGGCGGCGCCGAACCGCAGTGACTTCTTCATGTGTATTGCATTCCTCACTGTGATGTCCGAACCCTCGGCGGCAGGGCCGCTTCGGGAGGGGGTGTGGTGCACAGTCGCAAGCACATCACGCGACAGTGCGTGGGTGATCGTTTCGCCGTGAGGCAGCCGCGATCGTTCAAGCCGGGGCTCGGGGCTCTCGACTTCGGCCGGGGTCGACGTCGAGGGTGGAACTCGTCTGATTATTTGTCAGGAGAACAAACAAATCAAGGTAAAGCTGTTGGTGTTGTGATTCGACGCCATACTATGATCGAATTAGGCTTCAAACGATCACAAGTCTGCAACTTATCGCCAGAAAGGCACCTCGATGTCCGAATCGCTGCCCGGCGCACACATGCGCGAAGAACTCAATTCCCAGCCGGAGATGTGGGCGCGGGCGGCCGATCTGAAGGCCGAGCAGGCACTGCTCCCCGCATCGGGGGCCCGCATCGCCGTCGTCGGATGCGGTACGTCGTGGTTCATGGCGCAGTCGTACGCCGCGTTGCGCGAGTCCGCCGGTCAGGGTGAGACCGACGCCTACGCGGCGTCCGAGGCCTTCCTCGACCGCGGATACGACGCCGTCGTCGCCCTCACCCGTTCCGGGACCACGAGCGAGGTGCTCGAGCTCGTCGACCGCATCAAGGGGCGCATCCCGACCATCGGAGTGATCGGCGATCCGGATTCGCCGCTCGTCTCGCTCGCCGACGAGGCGGTGCTGCTCCCGTTCGCCGATGAGCAGTCGGTCGTGCAGACGCGATTCGCGACCACCGCGCTGGCGCTCTTCCGGGCGTCGCTCGGCGAAGACCTCTCCGGCGCCATCGCCGATGCCGAGGCCGTGCTCGCCGAGGACGGCGACGACGAGCTGCGCGACGCGGAGCAGTACACGTTCCTCGGACGCGGATGGACGATCGGCCTCGCCCACGAGGCCGCGCTGAAGCTGCGCGAGTCCTCGCAGTCGTGGACCGAGGCGTACCCCTCGATGGACTACCGGCACGGTCCGATCGCGATCGCGGCCCCTGGCCGCGTCACCTGGCAGTTCGGCGAGGCTCCCGAGGGACTCGCTGCGCAGGTCGAGGCCACCGGCGCTCGCTTCGAGCAGCGGTCGATCGACCCGCTCGCCGACCTCGTGCGCCTGCACCGCACCGCGCTCGACCGCGCCGTCGCCCGCGGCCTCGACCCCGACCAGCCCCGCAACCTCACGCGATCCGTCATCCTGGATGCATGACGCAACCCGCCGCCGGAGCTGACCATGACCCGAGCTGACGGGACGGATGCCGTTCCCGACGTCGAGCGAGACGCGACCGGTGAGAAGCTCGCCGCCGTGCGCACGCTCGGCGTCGGTGCCCCCGTGCTGGCGTTCGACGTGGGCGGCACCGACATCAAGTCGGCCCTGTTCGACGCCGACGGCACCGCCCTCGGACTGCGCCGCACGCCCACGCCGATCGCCGAGGGCGACCGCACGCAGGTGCTGCTCGAGCGTCTCGAGGTGCTGGCCGAGGAGCTCCGCGCCGCGCACCCCTCTGTCGTGCCGCAGGCGGTGGGACTCGTCGTGCCCGGGATCGTCGATGCGGATGCCGGCTTGGGCGTCTTCGCGAGCAACCTCGGCTGGCACGACTCGCCCTTGCGCGACCTCGCCGCTGAACGCCTCGGGCTGCCCGTGGCCTTCGACCACGATGTCCGTGCCGCCAGCTGGGCGGAACGCCGACTCGGTGGCGCGCGCGACTACGCCGATTCGGTGGTGCTCGTGATCGGCACGGGGATCGCCGGTGCGCTGCTGGTCGGGGGCGTCCCGTACACCGCCGGCGGTTACGCGGGTGAGATCGGGCACTCCCCGATCGCGGACGGGCCGATCTGCGCGTGCGGCGCACGCGGTTGCCTCGAAGCCGTCGCCTCGGCCGGTGCCATCGCCCGGCGGTATCGCGAGGCGACCGGGATCGCTCCGGACGGAGCGAAGGACGTGATCGCCCGCGCGGCGGCCGGCGACGAGGTGGCCGGGGACATCTGGAATTCCGCGCTCGACGCGCTCACGATGTCTCTGGCTCAGCTCACCGCCGTCGTGGCGCCGGAAGCAGTGGTCATCGGCGGCGGACTCTCCCGCGCCGGCGGCGCCCTGTTCGATGAGCTGCGCACGCGCCTGGCCGCCCGGCTCAGCTTCCATCGCATCCCGGCGCTGGTCCCCGCCGAGCTCTCCGGCAACGCAGGGCTGCTGGGCGCCGCTCTCCGCGCACGGGAGCTCACATGATCCTCACCGTCACTCCGAACCCCGCCCTCGACCTCACCTGGCGCGTCGATCGGCTCGTCGAGGGCGGAACGCACCGGGCGGATGCCGGGGCCGCTCGTGCCGGCGGCAAAGGACTCAACGTCGCGCGGGTGGCGCACGCCGAGGGTGCGGACGTGCTCGCGGTCACCACCGTGGGCGGTCGGGTCGGCGAGGAGTTCGCCGCGGAGCTGCGCACGAGCGGTGTGCCGAACGCGCTGGTGGCGGTCGCCGCGGAGACCCGCCGCAGCATCGCGGTGGTCGATGAGGCGCTCGGCGACACCACGATCATCAACGAGCGGGGTGCGAATCCGACCGATGCCGAATGGGCGGCGCTGCTCGCCGAGGTCGTCGAACGGTTGTCGGGTGCGCGAGTGCTGGTCGTGTCCGGCAGTGTGCCGCCTGGCGCGCCGGAGTCGTTGCTCCCCATGCTCATCGCGGTGGGGAAGGACGCCGGAGTGCCGGTGATCGTCGACACCTCCGGACCCGCTCTGCTGCGCGCGGCGGAGGCCGGAGCCACAGTGCTCAAGCCCAACGCGGCCGAGCTGGTCGAGGCCACAGGCATCGCCGACCCTGTCGAAGGGGCCCGATCGCTGATCGCCCGGGGCACCGAACTCGTGCTGCTCTCGCTGGGGGCCGAGGGCATGCTCGCGGTCACGGCATCCGCACTCGTGCACGCTCGCCTCGACGAACCCCTCGCGGGCAACCCGACGGGCGCCGGTGATGCCGGGGTCGCCGCCTGCGCCGTGCTGTACGCCGAGGGGGTGCGCGATCCCGAGCAGATCCTTCGCCGGGCCACCGCCTGGTCCGCCGCCGCGGTGCTGACCCCGCTGGCCGGCGACATCTCGTCGCGCTGGACGGAGCTCGAGCAACAGCTCCGCATCTCGCATCCCCATCCTGAATCGTTCCGGAAGGACCCTTCGTGACCCTCGTCTCCGCTCGCGACCTCGTCTCCGCCGCTGCCGCCGAAGGCACCGGCATCGGCGCCTTCAACGTGATCCACCTCGAGACCGCCGAGGGGCTGGTGCGGGCCGCCGCCCTCGCGCACCTGCCCGTCATCCTGCAGATCTCGCAGAACTGCGCCGACTATCACGGCGGGCTCGAGCCCATCGCGCTGGCCACGCTCGCGGTGGCCAGGCGTGCACAGACGCCCGTGGCGGTGCACCTCGATCACGCCGAGCGGCCCGAACTGGTCGACGAGGCCATCGCGCTGGGCTTCGGCTCGGTCATGTTCGACGGCGGCGCCCTGCCCTACGACGACAACGTGGCTCTCACGGCGGCGGTCGCCGCCCGTGCCCACGAGGCGGGAGTCTACGTCGAGGGCGAGCTCGGCGAGGTGGGGGGCAAGGACGGGGCGCACGCTCCGGGTGTGCGCACCGACCCCGACGAGGCGCGTGCGTTCGTCGCGGCCACCGGCGTCGATGCGCTCGCGGTCGCGGTGGGTTCCTCGCACGCGATGACCGACCGCACGGCGTCCCTCGACCTCGACCTGATCGCACGACTGCACGAGGCCCTGCCGGTGCCGCTGGTGCTGCACGGGTCCTCCGGCGTCGCGGATGCCGTGATCGCCGACGCCGTGCGGGCGGGCATGACGAAGATCAACGTCTCCACGCACCTGAACGGGTTCTTCACGCGGGCGGTGCGCGAGAAGCTCGACGCCGATGAGCGTCTCGTCGACTCCCGCAAGTACCTCGCCCCCGCCCGCGACGCCCTCGCCGGTGAAGCGGCGCGGATGCTGCGGCTGTTCGCGCTGCAGCCGGCGGAATCGGTCGCCTGATGAAGCGGGCGGCTCGGCTGAACGCGATCCTCGACCTCCTGGCAGCGAAGGGCGAGGTCACGGTCGAAGAGCTGGTCGACCGGTTCGAGGCCTCGTCGGCGACCATGCGCCGAGACCTCGACACCCTCGCCGAGCAGCGCCTGCTCACCCGGACCCACGGCGGCGCGGTGGCGCAGACCGTCGCCTATGAGCTGCCCATCCGCTACAAGAGCCACCTGCGCACGCACGAGAAGGCCAGCATCGCGCAGACTGCCGCCGGCCTGGTCGCGCCCGGCATGGTGGTCGGGCTCTCCGGCGGGACCACCACGACCGCCATCGCCGCCGCGCTCGCCGCCCGCGACGACCTCGCAGGGAACGGCGGCATCACCGTCGTCACAAATGCCGTGAACATCGCCGCCCAGCTCGCCACGCGGCCCGACATCAAGGTCGTCGTCACCGGCGGCGTCATCCACTCGCGCAGCTACGAACTGGTCGGTCCGTTCGTGGAGCAGCTGCTGCGCGGGGTGCGGCTCGACATCGCCTTCATCGGCGTGAACGGGATGGATGCCGTCGCCGGTGCGACCACGCAGGACGAGCGCGAAGCCGCGGTCAACCGGATGATGGCCGAGCGAGCCCGCCGTGCGGTCGTGGTGACCGACGGCAGCAAGCTCGGCGTCGAGGCGTTCTCGACGGTCGGTGGTGTCGAGCTCTTCCCGACCGTCATCACGGACGCCGGAGCGGATCCCGAGGTGCTCGCCGCCCTCCGCGCGGCCGGATACGCGGTGCTGGTCGCCTGAGCCCGGACGCTGTCGGACACCCCAAGGGCCCCGACGTCCCCAGATCGTCGAGGCCCTCTGAGGGTGTCGCGGCTGCATGCCGCGACGCCCCCGAGCAGATGGTGTCCGTGTCGTACTCGCGCTCCCCAGTGCGCCTGATCCCCAGATCCGACTGCGCCTCCCTCGCGCCTCACCCTTCGAGGCCCTTCGCATGGCACCTTCCGAAGAACAGGAGCGTGCGGCATCGGTTCTGATACACCGAATGGAGGAAAAGTCAGAATCCGTTTCCATGACACTGGAACGGCGCGTTCACGCCGGTGTCGACCGCGGCCCTCGCGAGCGCGACGGCCGGTGCGGCACCCGCGGAGAGACCGGTGTGCACAGCGCTGAGCAGATCGCCGGCCACATCATCGGGGACCGCGACGGGGGCGGCGATCACGCAGTCGGCACCGGCGTGCAGCCACACCCGCGTCATGCCCAATGCCTCCTCGCCCCAGCGCACCGACGAGCGTCCGAGCTCACAGGCCGAGAGGATCACCGTCGCCGGGACCCGCGGAATGAGATCGACGTCATAGCCGAAGAGGATGCCGTCGGCGAGCTCGAATCCGGAGAACAGCGGGTTGTCCACCGCGTGCCTGCCGTGCGCGGCGATGTGCAGCACATCGGTGGCTGCGGCGAGTTCTGTGACCGCGGCGACCGTCGCCTCCCCGGTCAGCAGGGTCTGCGGTGCCACCCCGGCGCGTCGCCAGGCCGCCGCTGCCCGTTCGACCTCGTCACCGGCGCGAGCGACACGCGGACCGGCGGCGAATCCGACCGAGGCCGGCCGCGTGATCGTGCGGGAGGGGCCGGCCAGCAGGCGCGAGACGGATGTCGCGAGCGTGAACGGGGTGCCCGACATGCCGGAGAGCATCGCCCACGGAACTCCACCGAGCGCTCCGGGTACCGTGATGGCCAGTCTCGCTGCGGACGGCGCGGCGAGCAGCGGCGGCGCGAGGAGCTCGGCGTCGAGGATCGCCAGGCGCGAGGCGAGCGCCCGTTCGGTGACCTCGCCCATCAGGCCGCCACGGGTCAGGGCGGCCATGTCGAGGTCGGCGCGGAGGCCGTCGAGCGCCGACTGCACCCGCGACCAGGACAGATCGACGACGGTCGCACCCGCGGTGGTCACCAGGACCGCATGCAGATCGGTGCCGGTGAACACGTATGACAGGACGGCCAGGTCGGGATCGAGCAGCGCCATCGCCTCCGTGAGTCCGAGCCGTTCGCGCGTGCCGCCTGAGCCGGTCGCCGCCCACTGTCGTTCGCGCACCCGATCACGGAGGGCGCGCACCCTCGCATCCGTCGTCCAGTCGGCGCCGGCCAGCTCGGCACGGAGCATGCGCAGTTCCGCCAGATCGACCGCGAGGGATTCGTCGTGCGGGGGGCGCACCGGGGCGACCTGCTGGCTGAGGTGCCGCGCACGCTCCGACCACTCGAACAGGAGGGCGGGGTCGCGCCGTCGAGCGGCCGCGGAGAGTCCGGCGAACATCAGGTCGCTGCCGTGCATCGCGACCGACGCCTGCAGGTCGAGAGCGCCGAACGACTGCTGCCAGGCGGTGAGCAGATCGAGGCCATCGGCGGCTGCCCGGAGGGCATCGCGGTCGCGACCGGCGGCTGCGGCGCGAGCGGCGCGCACCTCGTGTGCACGCAGGCGCAGGGGCGTCGGGGCCGCATCGTCCAGCCGTGGCAGCCGGCCGGAACCGTCACGCCGAGCGCTCAGGCGGAGTCCTGTCGCCTCGGTGCGGAAGCCGCCCTGGTCGAGCGCCTTCGCGGTGCGCGCGAAATCGTCGCCGTCGATGGGGCGGTGCGGCTTCGCCCGCTGCTGCGCCTCGAGGCGCACCGCTTCGGCACGCGCCGCCCACCCGTGATTCCCGAGTGCGGTGAAACGTCGGGCGGCGCTGCGGGCCGCCCGCTCTGCGGCGGCGGGATCATGTCGCAGCAGCGAGCGGGCGAGGTGGAATTCGGCCTCGCCCCTGGCTTGCCGCATCCGCTGCGCGCCGAACTGGGCGGCGACCTGTTCGAGCAGTGCCTCGGCCTCGGTCGTGAGGCCCGCGTCGCGCAGCACCTCCGCCCGATCGAGGTCGCTGATCGCCGCGGCGAGGTCGCTGATCGCGGCGAGCTTCGGACGGGAACGGGTCATCAGGGTGAGCGCGGTGACGAGGTCGCCCCCGAGCAGCGCCGCATAGCCGAGATTGTGCCGCGCCTCGGCCAGGGGCTCGTCATCGTCGTTCGCCTCGTACACGGCCACCGCGCGCCGCAGATCCTCGACGCAGGTCTCGAGCTCGCGCTGCTGCATCCGCACCACCGAACGGTTCATCAGACAGTTCGCGAGCTCGGTGGTCTCGTCTCCGATCGCCGTGAGCGTGTCGATGGCGCGGGTCAGTTCGACTTCCGCCTCGGCCAGCCGTCCGCCGTGCATGAGAAGTGTGCCGAGCTGGCCGCTGAGCACCGTGATCGTCTCCGCACGGAGGCCCGTTCGGCCGAGGGCCTCGCGGCACAGCTGCTCGGCGGCCGCGGGCTCTCCGGTCTGCGCGAGCACGTAGGCGACCGTGCCGTCGATGCGCGCGCGGAGGTCGGGGTCGTCGGTGCGGGTGGATGCCGTGTCGAGCGCGCGTCGTGCCTGCGTGAATCGTCGGGCGTTCGCCGCTTCGACGCCGCGCCGGTGCAGCTCGATCGCGGACAGGGGCATCCCTCCAGAATGCCGTGCGTCGGGTCTGCAAGGGAAGAGCCCGGATTCCGCGGAGCACCCCGCGCACCAGGACGGGCCGCCCGCATCGGTACGGACGGCTCGTCCCGGGGGTACATCAGGCCGGGTGCATCAGGCGCGATCGATCAGGCGGAGTCCACGGGATCCGGAAGCGACTTCAGCACCGCGGCGACGGCTTTCGCCGCGGCTCCGGGGCTGACACCGCCGACCGGCACGGTGCCGAGCTGCGCGGCGACGCGCGCGGCCACGTACGGGGCGGAGAAGGAGGTGCCGCTCCAGATCGCGAATCCGCCGCGATAGTCGTCGGGGTCGATCGTCTCGCGGCGGAGGCCGTCGACGTCGGCCCTCGTCACCGCCTGGGTGCCGCCCACGAACGCGGGTGACGTGCTCACCACGGCCGCGCCCGGTGCATAGACCCGGACCCAGGGGCCGATGTTCGAGAAGAGGGCGACCGACTGCGCCGACGGATTGAGAGCTCCGACCGACACGAGCGGCGCGTCCTTATCGGGGCGGATGCCGTTGTCGGCACCAGGCCAGGGCCAGAGCGACGCGGGGAAGGAGGGGCGGTCGATCGCGTCGTTCCCGGCCGAGCACACCACCACGCATCCGAGCTCGCGCGCCTTGGCGAGCAGCTGGTACAGCGTGAGACTGAAGAGTCCGTCGGTCGGTGTCTCGTGGTAGTAGCTGAGCGACAGGTTCAGCACATCGATCGGGAAGCCCGTGTTCGGATCCTCCCGGTGGCGGGCGAGCAGCGTCACGACCTGGGCGACGGTCTCGAGCAGGGTGCTCTCGTCGACCACTCCGAGGGCTCCGGCCACCCGGATCGAGAGGATGTCCGCATCCGGGGCCGCCTGTCGGACGAGCCCGGCGATGAAGGTGCCGTGCCCGGCGACCGCGTCGATCTCGCCGTCGAGCTGCCCGTACAGGTCGGGGTAGCGCTCCGGGTCGGCGTCGTCGGTCAGCCCCACCGGCACACCGTCGAGGTCGACCGTGCGGGTGACGATGTCGGCGGGCAGCCAGGCGTGTTCGCCGCAGCCGGTGTCGAGCACCGCGACGACGGGCCGCCGTCCGCGCTTCGGAGCGGGCCCGCGCACCGGAGCGGGGCCCAACCAGGTGACGGGCTGTCGCGCGCCGCGTCCGGGCTCGAGGTAGTCGTCGCTGCCGCCCGCGCCCCCTCCGGCGCCGCGCACCGGGTTGGTGCGCGTGAACGGGTTGGTGCGGGTGAACGGGTTCGTCCGGGTGAACGGATTGAGCCCGACCGGGTCGATGGACAGCACGTGGTCGAGGCTCGTGCGCGGCATCGTGGAGCGGGACATGCGGCGGGCGCGCTGGAGCACGCGCCAGGCGTCGGGTGCGACGGGCGATTCGCCGCGGACCGGTTCGTCGGGGGTGCGCAGCCGTGCGCGCAGGAAGCCGGGGACTCCCGGAACCAGCTCGCCGTCGAGTGCCGAGCGGGTGCCGTCCTCGATCTCGAGCTGCCATCCGAAGGTGTCGGCTGCATCACGCAGGGTGCGCACCTCGCGGTCGTAGGCCTCTTCGTCGCCGAGGGCGCGGGTGATCAGCAGCCGCTCCGGCAGGTACGCCGTCGGAAACGCGCGGATGCCGTCCACCGGTTCCGTGCTCGGGTCGAGTGCCGTGCCCCGGCGGATCGATCCCTCCGCGCGGTCCTGCCAGGTCCATCCCTTGGGCTGATCCATGCGTCATCCTCTCCGTGCGGGTCACCCCGCGTCCTCATCGACGGGCGGTGCCCGCGATCACAGCTCGAACTGCGGGGTCGCGAGGGTGCGCGTCTCGTCCCCGATCACGGTCGTCAGGCTCACGCGTGTGAGGCCGGGAGGCACATCGTCGAACACGAAGCGTCCTGTCTCCTCCGGCGAGACCGACCGTGTCTTCTCGCCCTGCGTCAGCACGATCTCCGCGGCAGCGGTGTCGACCCAGCCGTCGACACGGCGGTGACCGGACGCGGTGGTCGTCACGTGCAGCAGGATGCTCGTGGAGCCGTCGCTGAACTGCAGGGTGAGCGCATCCGCTTCGCCCCGCACCGCGCCGAACTGTCCCTCCACGAGGGTCAGAAGCGCGTACTCGCGGTTCAGGCCGTCGGCGGCGACCGCGGCGACCATGCGATCGATCAGGCCGGCGGGCATCGGATCGACCTCGCTCCACAGGGAGCGGAGCCGGGCGAACATCTGGGCATCCTCATGCTCGGTCATGCGAGTCCCCCTGTCTGCGCTGTCGGCGGCGCGTCCAGCAGGGCGCGCAGCTTGGCGAGGCACCGATTGCGTGTGGGGCCGATGCTTCCGATGGGCATGGCGAGGTCGCTGGCGATGCGCGCGTAGTCGGGGCGATCCTCGAAAGCGATCACACGCAGCAGCTTCTGGCAGCGTTCGTTGAGGCGGCGCACGGCCGACCACAGGCGACGGTTCTCGTCGCCGAGCGCCGCGTGCTCCTCAGCCGAGGCCTGCTCGGGAAGAAGCGTGTCGAGGTCGTCTGCTTCGGCCGTGTCGACCTTGCCATGCGCCTTCGCGACCTTCCAGGCCTCGCGGCGCGCGGTGGTCGTGAGCCAGGCGGACACGGCGCGAGGATCGCTGATCGACCCGTGACCGCGGACGAGCTGCAGCCACGTGGTCTGCACGACGTCTTCGGCGAGCGTGCGTTCGAGCCCGTACGCGCGCACGACGTGCCAGAGCACGGGCGTCATCAGCCGTACGAGCTCGTCCATCGCGCGGCCGTCGCTCTCGCGCCATGCACCGAACAGATCCGCGGCGCGCTCCCAGCGTGCGCGCCCGTCGTCCGAGGCAGGATCGTGAGCGGTGCCGGGTGCACCGTCGATCATGAAGCCCATTGTGATCACACCTACCAGGAGCGCGGCAAGGGCTTTCTGATACATGTCTGCATCCAAGAATCCCGCGGCTCCCGGTGGGTCGCGCGCATAGGTGACGCCGATAGCGTGGAGGGGTGATCCCCCTCGCAGTCGTGCTCTTCCTCAATGCCGTCTTCAACGCTCTCGTCTGGCCGCAGTTCTACAAGCGCGTCGCCAAGGATCCGCGGGCGCGGGATGAGAACGGCAGGGCCACCGCGTTCCTCAAGGTGCACGCGGTGCTCATCGGGATCGCGCTCGTGCTCGCCCTGGTCTCCCTGCTCGCCGGTATCGCGGCGCTGACCGGCGTTCTCTAGGCCGGAAGAGTCGGGCCTCGCCGCCGCGCGGCGTCAAACCGTCTCGTACTGTTTCGCGTGCGCGGCCCAGCCTGACTCGACCGGGAGCGCCCGCAGCGCACGGTTGCTCACGGCGAGCACGACCGAGATCAGGCACAGTGCGGCGCAGATCAGGATGGTCCACTCCCTCCCGATCCACGCGAGCCCGAAGCCCGCGATGAGCGGTGCGAGCGGCATCGCACCCATGCCGAGGACTCCGGCGGCGCTGTTGGCGCGACCGAGCAGATGGCTCGGGGTGGCGACCATGAAGTAGCCCATCATCCCGGCGTTGAGCGCGGGGATCAGGAGGACCGAGGCGCCGAGCACCACCGCGATGGCCCAGGGATCGGTCACCATCGAGAGGGCGATCGCGCCGATCGAGACGACCGTGAGTCCGGCGATGGTCAGGACGCCGGCCTTGATCCTCGGCACGAGCAGCGGTGCACAGACCGCGCCCACGAGCATCACGGCTCCGATCGACGCGCTCAGGGTGCCGATCAGCAGCTCGGAGTAGCCGTCCTGCTGGAGGGCGTAGATGATGGTCGTGATCGTGGCGTTGAAGCCGAGGTTGATGACCGTCGTGATGAGCAGCACTCCGCCGAGGTCGGGGCGGGAGAGCAGCCAGCCGAATCCCTCGCGCAGTTCCGCCCAGGCGTTCGGCTTCACGGCCACACCGGGCTCGACGACGGTACTCGGCTCGGCGACGTCATCCGCACCCGTGTCGATCATCCCAGCACGGCGCACCTGACGCCCCAGCATCCACGCGGTCAGGGCCGCGATCGCGTGACACAGCGTCATGACCACGCCGACGAGCCATCCGCCCACGCCCAGCAGCAGGCCGCCGAGCGGACCGCCTGCGAGCTGGAGAGCGGCATCGCGTCCCTGGTTCGCGGCTTGGGCACGGCCCATCGCGTCGTCGGGCACGATCTCCTTGATCGCACTCTCGCCCGCGACGTCGAAGAGTCCACTGCGCGCGGCGAGCAGCACGTCGATCACCAGCAGCGACCCGAACGTCATCGCATCGCCGAGGGCGAGAAGGGTGAAGCCGCCCGCGAGCACGATGCCGATGAGGGAGCCGAGGAGCATCAACGCGATGCGGCGGTGGCGGTCGGCCAGCACGCCGCCGGCCAGGGTCATGAGGAGTCGGGCGACCATGCCGGCACCGCCGATGATGCCGGCCTGGGCGGGATCGTTCGTCACGATCAGTGCGAGCAGGGGGATGGCGAAGCCGAACAGCGAGGCCGCGAGACCCTTGCTGGTGTCGCTCACCAGCCAGGTGAGGTATCGGGTGTTGCGCCACAGGCGGTGGGGCGCGGTGACGGTGGTCATGTCCTGAGAATAGATGCGCAAGAACTATTGCGCAACTCTTATTGCGCAATTCTGGGTGCGGGTAGGATCGGCACATGACGGAGGACACCGCGAAGAGCACCAGCGACGATCCCGTCTGGATGACCTCGGCCATGCTCAAGGCCTACTCGCACCCACTGCGGCGCCAGATGATCCGGCTGTTCTCGCGGCGGGAGTTCCTCCGCGCCGCCGATATCGCCGCCGAGCTCGGTGTGCCGGCGAACAGTGCGAGCTTCCATCTGCGCGCGCTCGCCGACGCCGGGCTCATCGAAGAGGCGCCCGACAAGGCCCGCGATCGGCGCGATCGTGTCTGGACCGGACACAAGGGTGCGCTCAACGTCGGAGGGCCCGAGAGCCCCGTCGCCGACGAGGCTCTCGGCTCTGCGGTGATCGCCGCCCTCGTCGAGGACCATCAGGATCTGATCCGCCGGGTGATGGCCTGGACCCCGGAGTACGTGGCCGGGCGCACGGCCGAGGTGCACGCCGCCTTCACCCAGCGCACGATCCGGCTCACCGAGTCGGAGTTCGACGACGTGATGGTGAAGATCAACGACGTCTTGAGCGCTGCCGACGATGCCCACGACAGCTCCGACTCCGAGGGCCGGTACTGGCAACTGGATCTGATCGCCGCCGACGACACCATCTGACGCCGCTCAGGCTGCTACTCCTCCGCCGGGGCGGACGCACCGCTCAGGATCAGGATGCGCCGCAGATGCATGGCGGTGAGCACGCCGGGTCCCATCGACCGCCGGACATCGATGGTGCGGTCGTCGACGGTCTCGAGAAGCAGTCGGATCGCACGGGCCGCCTCGCCGCGAGCGCGGTGATCGTCACTGGAGGAGGCGTCACCGCGAGCGATCACGTCGGCGACCGCGTGACAGGCCGCGGACAGGGGATCCGGCAGGGCGGGGTCGAGCGCCAGGCCGGCCGGCCGATCCCAGATGGTGTCGGCGATCTCGTCGGAGATGTCGCGGATGAGGTGCGCGATGCGGTCGAGGGCGGCGAGTTCATCGTGGCTCTGCTGGATCCGGGTGCGATGGCCCATGGCGCGAGGGTTGCCGCGTCTGCTCTCGTCCGCCTCCGTCAGAGCCGAGCGCAGCGCGGAGGACGTGTCGGCGAGCGAGGCCGCATCGTCGGCCCATTGCTCGTGCTCCGGAGGCCACGACTCCGAGACCGCGGAGCCGATGTCGTGCAGGTGCGCGGCCAGTTGCTCCCGGAAGGCCGCCACCCGCCCGGCTGCCGCGACGGTCAGGGGTGCCGGCGCGATGATGAGGTTCACCAGCAACCCGACGATCACCCCGACGGCAGTCTGGGTCAGGTAGCCGAGCGAGTAGTCATCGGCGTCCTGCCCGCCGATGATCAGCACGAACAGCGCGGCCATCGGCACGTACTCGCGACCGACACCGAACCAGCCCGTACCGGAGAGCAGCACTCCGACCCCGACCACCAGCGGGATGCTCCACCAGGTCGGGCCGATCGTCAGCACCACGATCGTGGCGAGCCCGATGCCCGTGGCGAGGCCGAGCAGCGTCTGCAGACTCGACTTCGCCGAACCCATCAGCGTCGGGTACATGCTCAACAGGGCCCCGAGCGGAGCGTAGTAGGGGTACTCGTCGGTGACCCCGGGCATGTGCGGGGCGATCATCCAGGCCAGTCCGACCGCGAGTGTCGTCTTGGCCACGAGCAGGAGGCGGGCGGGGCGGACGGCGTCGTGGAGTGCGCGTTGGACTCCTGCTCGTCGTACCCGGAGCCGGGTGCGGGTCTGGGGCACGGCGTCCTCTCGGTCGGGGGCGGCGCGGTCGGGGTGGGCGCTGTCGGGGCGGGTGGTTCCGCGAGCCTATGCGTCCTGTGCGTCGGGGGCGAGCGGGTTGCGTCCTCGGGCGCTTACGGGTAGCGCGCACACGCGACGCCGGCCGCCCAGGAGGGCGACCGGCGTCGACGAGGCGGTCGGGTCTACGGGATGGCTCTGCGGAATGCGAGGAACGAGACGCCCATGAGGGCCGCGGTGACCACGAGGCCCCACAGCGCGAGGCCGAGGGCCCCCAGATCGCCGATCCCGGTCCAGACCTGTCCCCACAGCTCGAGCCTGGTCACGAGGTACACGATTCCGACGAGGATCAGTGCCAGCGCGATCCACGTGATCGTCAGGACCGTCAGCCCCCAGCTCTTGTAGATCGTGGCGCCCGTGAAGCCGACCACGAAGAAGAACAGCGCGAGCGTGAAGTAGACGATGAAGGCCCCGAGCGGACCCGCCTCCCACAGCCACGGAAGATAGAACACCCAGCCGTTCACGCCGTAGCCGTTCGTGGCGACCTCGATGCCTCCACCGACCAGGAAGAGTGCGCCCATGAACGTGCTGGCGAGCACCGCGGTCAGCATCGTGCCGAAGAAGAACTCGCGACGTGTGATGCTCATCGCCTGGGAGAACGGGAACGTGAGCGTCATCGCCGACAGCCCGATGGCGAAGAAGTACCAGAGGGGCGCCTGGCCGCCGCCGCCGTATTTAGGGGAGTCCCCCGGGATCATCGCGTAGATCAGCACCGAGATCAGTGTTGCTCCGGCGAGGACGATCAGCGGGACCCAGATGAACGTCTGTCGATTGATCATCTGCAGGCGGATGACGTTGAGCGTGCGTCGCATCAGCGCACCTCCTCTTTCGTGATGGTCGATCTCGTGGAGTCGGCCTCGGCCTTCTGGGTGAGGCGCACGATCAGCTGCTGCAGCGAGACCGGCGCGAGGTCGAGCCCGGAGGCCGTGATCTCCGCTCGCTCCGCCGGGGACACGGCACCGAGGACGGTGACGGAGGCCACGCGGCCGAGCGCCTCACGGTGCAGCACCTCGCGGGCTCCCACCCAGGCGTCGACCTTCGCGGCGTCACCCACCACGGTCACGGCGCGGTCACGCACCGCATCCGTGTCCTCGTTCAGGAGGATCCGGCCGTTGTCGATCACGATGACCTTCTCGATGAGGTTGGACACCTCGTCGATCAGGTGCGACGAGAGGATGACGGTGCGCGGGTGCTCGGCGTAGTCCTCGACCAGACGGTCGTAGAAGATCTGCCTGGCGACGGCGTCGAGGCCGAGGTAGGGCTCGTCGAAGAACGTGATCTCGGCGCGCGAGGCGAGTCCGATGATGACGCCGACCGCGGAGAGCTGTCCGCGGGAGAGCTTCTTGATGGTCTGCTTCATCGGCAGCTGGAACTCGGCGATGAGCTCGTCGGCGAGCGACTGGTCCCAGTTCGGGAAGAACAGGCTCGCAGCCTTGAAGGCGTGCTTGGGGTACGCGTCGTCGGGGTACTTCTGGCTCTCGCGGACGAAGCAGATCCGGCTGAGCACGTGCGCATTCTCATACGGGTGCTCGCCGAACACCTTCACGGTGCCGGACGATTCGAAGTTCTGGGCCGTGAGGATCGACATGAGTGTCGTCTTCCCTGCCCCGTTGCGACCGAGGAGGCCGTAGATGGCGCCACCCTCGATGGCGAGCGACACGTTGTCGAGGGCTCGCTTCTCCTTGTAGCGCTTGCTGAGGTTCTGCACCTCGATGACGGTGGTCATGCGGGGTTCTTCCCTTCTGCGTCGGTGGTCAGTGCGGCGCGCTGCCGGAGCAGGGCCGCGAGGTCTTCGGCGCCGAGCCCGAGCGTGCGGGCCTCGGCGAGGAGCGGGTCGATGTAGCGGTCGGCGAAGGCGGCACGGCGCTCGCCGAGGAGCAGCTCCCTGGCGCCGTCGGCGACGAACATGCCGATGCCTCGGCGCTTGTAGAGCACTCCCTTGTCGGTGAGCATGGCGACTCCCTTGGCTGCGGTGGCGGGGTTGATGCGATAGAACGCGGCCAGCTCGTTCGTGGAAGGGGCCTGCGCCTCCTCGGCGAGCGAGCCGTCGACGATCGAGTCCTCGATCTGCTCGGCGATCTGGAGGAAGAGCGGCTTGCCTTCTTCGATCACGAGTCCTCCGCTGGGTTAGTGGGTTACTTACTTGACTAAGTAACCATGCAACCCGCGCGGGTGTCAACCCCTCGTCGTCTCGCGTGCGAAAACCCAGAGCATTCGTCTCGGGCTCGGCGCGTCGACGCGCGGCACGCCGGAGCGCACGCGGATGGTCTCCGTTTCGGCCGACGGGTGGATGTTGCGGTCAGTCGGCGTCGCGGCGGTGCTCGCGCCAGTCCTCGACGATCTGCAGCATGCGCACGGAGAGGAAGCGGAAGAATTCGGCCAGTTCGACGGCCCGGTCATGCGCGCCCCGGTCGTCGTCGTGCGCGGCGGCGATGTCGTCGATGTACTCCGACAGGCGCGAGTACACCGGCATGTTCCCGACGATCGAGCTGTAGAACGGATCGTGCACGAACTCGTAGCGGTCGCGCCGGTCGCCGGGTCGTGAGCGGCGCTGGATGAAGTGCAGCTGCTGCAGGTAGCGCACCGCACCGGAGACGGCGGCTGCCGAGACCCCGAGGCGCTCGCCGAGCTGGGCGGCGGTGTATCCGCTCTCGGGGGCGGCGATCAGCGCCATCATCACGCGGGCGGGCATGCGTGGCATCCCGGCCGCGGTCATCATGGCCGCGGCCTGCTCAGCGGGTTCCATCCCGCGGTGGGAGTCGCTGTGGCGAATCGACGCCTCGGGGTCGAGGTCGTCGGTGCTGTCGTCGGCCATCGGAGTCCTCCTATGCTCCGGGGGCGAGTTCGCGCCGCCTCATCAGGGCCAGGGATCCTGCAGCTCCAGCGGCCAGCGCGAGCATCAGCCACCACAGGCCGCGCACGTCCACGCCGCTGCCGTCCACCACGGGGGTCACGGCGAAGGGCGAGAGGTTCGCACTCCATTCCGGCAGGCCGAACAGGGGGCCGAACATGCCGAGCAGGGCCGCGAGCAGCACGAGGCTCCACGCCACCGCTGTCGTCGCCCGGGGGAGGAGCACGAACACCAGCGCCGTGAGCACCGCGAAGATCGAGGCCGCGACCGCCTGGCCGAGCCCGGCCACCGCGACGATGCGGTAGAGCGACGCGTCGCCGCCGTTCGACCAGACACCCGCCCAGCCGGCGAGCACCGCGGCGGCGACCACGATCAGCACCGCGACGATCCCGACGATCACGAAGTCGGCGAGCCAGCGCACGCGACCGACCGGGGTGGCGAGCACGGCCTCGGCGGTGCCATGGGCCTCCTCCTGTCGCGCGCGCACCACCGTCTGTACGGCACAGCACGCGGCCAGGATCCCGAGCAGGGTGAAGAACACCGTGACGACGACCTCGTCGAGTCCGCCCGTCGCGCCTCCGATCTTCTTCAGAATGTCGGCGACGGCCGGATTCTCGCCCGAGATCTGGTCGACCAGCCCGCTCAGCGTGGTGGCGAGGATACCCGTGATGGCGCCTCCGATCGCCCAGCCCACGATCGAGCCGGAGGTGAGCCGCCACACCAGGGCGTGGGGCGAGGCGAGGGTCGGTCGTGCCGAGACCCGGCCGAGGCGCTCCGCGACGAAACCGGCATCGATGTCGCGCAGCGACTGCAGGGCGACGGCGGCACCGGCGAGCACGAACCCGAAACCGAGCCCGAGCAGCATCGGCCAGACGATATCGGTGTCGTACGGGCGGGTCTGCTCGACCCAGCCGAAGGGGGAGAGCCAGGCGGGCCAGGCGCTCGTCATGCTCGTGAGGTCATCGCTCGGGGTTCCTGCCGCGTTGCCGATGCCGCGGATCAGGAACGTCGCCACGAGCACCCAGACCGTCAGGGAGTTCGCCCCGCGCGAGGTGCGCATGAACTGTGCGGCCAGCAGGCCGATGCCGAGGAATGCGATGCCGCACGACGCGGCCGCAGCTCCGGTGAGGAGCGATCCTCCCGCCGGGAGTCCGGTGGCGACCAGCGCGAGCGTTGTGAGCGCGGCCAGCACGACGTTCGCCAGGATGCCGTGCACGATGGTGGCGATCGTCGGCAGGCGGCGTCCGGCCGGAGTCGCCCACACGAGCTCGGCGCGCCCGGCCTCCTCATCGCCGCGGGTGTGCCGCACGGCGAGGAACGTGCTCATGAGCGCGGCGAGCAGTGCCAGCCACGGCAGCACCTCGAAGGCGAGGAACGCGCCCTCGGATGTGCCGGAGGGGAGGCCGCGGAACATCAGGATCACCGGGTTCGCGAGCGCCGCGGCCAGGATGTTCTGCCGGTCGGCGAGGGTGGCGTACGACTGGCTGACACCGGCGTACCCCGCGAACGCCATCAGCGCCGTGCCGACGATCCACAGGGTCAGCTGCAGCCGGTCACGCCGCAGCCGCTGTCGGAGCAGCACTCCGAAGGCGCTCATCACGCACGCTCCTTCTGCGCACGCCGCTCGCGGCGGGTGGAGGGGCTCGCGTCGTCCGTCCGACCGTCCTCCGCGGCCTCGAGCGTCGCGAGGTCATCGCCGTAGTGGCGCAGGAACAGCTCCTCGAGCGAAGGCGGCGCGACGCGCAGGTCGCTGATGCCGAGGGCCGCGAGCGCGGGGAGCACGGTGGCCGTGCGGTCGCTGTCGACGGCGAGGCGGATGCGGTCGCCCTGCTGCTCCGGGCTGTGCACATCCGGGATGCGGGCGACCTGCTCGAGGGTGGCTCCGGAGGGGGTGAACGACACGTCACTGCGCGTGAGGTGCCGCAGCTCCGTGAGCGTGCCGGTCTCGACGATGCGGCCGGCGCGGATGATCGACACCCGGTCGCACAACTGCTCGACCTCACTCATGATGTGGCTCGACAGCAGCACGGTCGCACCGTTCGCATGCGCACGGGCGACCTCGCGCTGGAAGATGACCGCCATCAGGGGATCGAGGCCGCTGGTGGGCTCGTCGAGGATGTAGAGGTCGGCGGGCACCGCGAACGCCGCGATGAGGGCGACCTTCTGCCGGTTTCCCTTCGAGTAGGCGCGGCCCTTCTTGCGCGGATCGAACTGGAACGCGTCCATCAGCCGCTTCTTCTCGTGCTGGTAGGCGGGGTCCTTGGTGTGCGCTCCCCGCAGCCGGGCGAGCAGATCGACGGCCTCACCTCCCGACAGGTTGGGCCAGACGCTGACGTCACCGGGAACGTACGCGATGCGTCGATGCAGCTCGACCGCGCGATTCCAGGGGTCCTCACCGAACACGGTCGTCTCGCCCCCGGTGCGCCGCGCGAGGCCGAGGAGGACGCGGATGGTGGTCGACTTGCCCGCACCGTTCGGGCCGAGGAAGCCGTGCACCTGGCCGTGTTCGACCGTGAGGTCGAGGCCGTCGAGAGCGTGCACGTGGCCGTAGTGCTTGGTGAGGTTCCGGGTGGTGATGACGGTGGTCATGCGCGGGAGCGTACGCCCGATTCACAAACTTGTGAATCGGGCGAAAACAACGCATGCGAAATCCTTACGGCCGCCGCGTACAGTGGGCTGGTGCCGGAGTTCCCCTACAGCCGCCTGCGCCGCTGGCCCGACGTCGAGGCGGACAACCTCCAGGCTCATGACGCGACCGATCTGCTGCTCGTGGAACGGGCGCTCGCGCTCGATGTCGCCGGCTCCGAGACCGTGGTGATCGGCGACGAGTACGGTGCGATCACCCTCGCTCTCGTCGCCGCCGGGAGACACGGCATCCGCGTGCATCAGGACCTCGCGACCGGTCGGCGGGCTCTGCTGCGCAACTCCGAGGAGCTCGGACTCGCCGTCGCGGACGGCCGAAACGGAGACGAGGGCGCCCCGGTGCGGCGCGTCGCCCCGCAACACGCCGAGGGTAAGTCGGATGGTCTGGGTTTCGACGAACCGTTCCGCCTCCGCGAGCTCGATGCCGAACTGCTCACCGGCGCGAAACTGGTGCTGCTGCAGCTGCCGAAGGCGCTCGCGGAGCTCGAGGAGATCGCGGATGCGGTCGCCCGCTGGGCGGCTCCCGACGTGGTGCTCGTCGCCGGAGGGCGGGTGAAGCACATGACCCTCACGCAGAACGAGGTGCTGGGACGCAGCTTCGCGCGGGTTCAGCCCCAACGCGCCGAGCGGAAGTCGCGTCTGATCGTGGCGTCGGAAGCCCTGCCGGTCCCGGTCGATCCGCCGTACCCCGTGACCGCGCAGCATGACGGGCTGACCTTGGTCGCCCATGGCGGAGCCTTCGCGGGCGCGCGCCTCGACATCGGCACGCGTGTGCTGCTCGACGCGCTCCGTGCTCAGCCGCCGGCCGCCGCGCCACGCGTGCTCGATCTCGGCTGCGGCACGGGAGCGCTCGCCGTCTCGTACGCGCTCGCTCACCCCGATGCACGTGTGACGGCGACCGACCGATCCGCCGCCGCTGTGGCATCCGCGCAGGCGACGGTCGCCGCGAACGGCGTCGCCGACCGGGTCACGGTCACCCATGACGACGCGGCCTCCGAGCTGCCGGACGCCTCCTTCGACGTGATCCTGCTGAACCCGCCGTTCCACCTCGGCGCGAGCATCCACACGGGGGCGGCGACCCGCCTGTTCGAGGCCGCGGCACGCCTGCTCCGACCGGGCGGCGAACTCTTCACCGTCTACAACTCTTCGCTCGCGTACCGCCCCGAACTCACCCGGCTGGTCGGTGCGACCGTGCAGGTGGAACGCACACCGAAGTTCACCGTGACACGCAGCATCCGCGGCTCCTGAGAGGGCGATTCCGGCCTGCCGCCAGCCGCGCGGAGGGATTGTTGAATACCCGTGCAATTCCCCGGTCAGCGACGGAAACCCGAGCGTGCCGCGGACCCAGGATTTGCCCCTGATCGGCCATTTCGTTACGTTGGAACGTGGGCCTGACGGCCCGAAGACCAGTCCGCGACCACGTCCTTCTTTCGATGAGCTGTGCTGCGAAGAGGCGTGGACGTACGGTCGATGCTCTATCGCGGCGGATCCGAAATCCGCCGTCTGTGCCGCCACAGCGAACACGTCGAACGGCCCCGAGAGCCTCACCCGGGCGTAACCGAAGCAGGCTCAGCCACCCGAAGGCGAGCCGCGGGGGAAACGTGTCCGAAATCGCTCTCGAAGCGCGCCATCTGTACAAGGTTTTCGGTAAGAATCCGAACACCGCCGTCCGTCGATTGAAAGCCGGTGAGAGCCGTGCCGCCGTCGCGGATGCCGGTACCGCGGCGGTCATCGACGCCAGCTTCACCGTCAACCGCGGTGAGATCTTCGTCATCATGGGGCTGTCCGGATCGGGCAAGTCCACCATCATCCGCATGCTCAACGGTCTGCACGACGTCACCGACGGCACCGTCACCGTCAACGGCGACCCGATCACCGGCATCCCGTCATCGAGGCTCCGCGAGATCCGTCGCGACCGCATCTCGATGGTGTTCCAGCACTTCGCCCTGCTGCCGCACCGCTCGGTCGCCGCGAACGTCGCCTACCCGCTCGAGCTCAAGGGCACTCCCAAGGCCGAGCGTCTGGCCAAGGCGGAGGAGATCCTCTCCCTGGTCGGCCTCGAGGGCCAGGGCGAGAAGCTCCCCTCCGAACTCTCCGGCGGAATGCAGCAGCGCGTGGGCATCGCCCGTGCGCTCGCCGCCGACAGCGACATCCTGTTGATGGACGAGGCGTTCAGTGCCCTCGACCCGCTGATCCGCCGCGAGATGCAGGAGCAGCTGCTCGAACTGCAGCAGAAGCTGCAGAAGACGATCGTCTTCATCACCCACGACCTGAACGAGGCCATGTTCCTGGGCGACCGCATCGCGGTCATGCGCGACGGCCGTATCGTGCAGATCGGCACGCCGGAGGACATCCTGATGGACCCGGCCAACGACTACGTCGAGCAGTTCGTGCAGGACGTCGACCGCGCTCGCGTGCTCACCGCCGCGAACGTGATGGAGCGCCCGCGCCCCGTCGTGCCGCACACCGCCGGCCCCCGCACGGCGCTGCGGCAGATGCGCGACGCGTACATGTCGGCCACCTACGTCGTCGGCCGCGACCGGCAGCTCGTGGGCGTCGTGACCGACCGGGATGCGGTCAAGCTCGTGCGCAACGGCGCGACCACCCTCGATTCGATCATCAAGCCCGTGCTGCAGAGCGTGCGCGAGGACGACGTGCTGATGAACCTCTTCGTTCCCGCCGTCGAGTCTCCGCTGCCGCTCGCCGTGATCGACGCCGACGGCCGTCTCGTGGGTGTGATCCCGCGCGTCACCCTGCTCGCCGCCCTCGGCCCCGGGCCCGGCGCGACCGAGGAGATCACCCTGCCGATGATGCCGATGCCCCAGGCCGAGATCGATGCCGTGCTCGATGACGGGTGGACCGCCGACCCGGTCGACGCCCCGACCACGGAGGAGGTGCGCTGATGGATGGCTTCCGCATTCCCATCGGAACCTGGATCGAGTCCGCTGTCGACTGGATCAAGGACAACCTCGACGGCCTGCTCGATGTGATCTCGTTCGTAATGAGCTTCCTCGTCGACGGTCTCACCCGAGCGCTCCTCGCCCCGAACTTCGTGGTCATCATCGTGATCGCCGCACTCATCGCCTGGGTCGTGCGCTCGTGGCAGCTCGCGATCGGCACGATCGTGTCGTTCGCGCTGATCGTGGGGATGGACCTCTGGGTCCCCGCCATGCAGACTCTCGCCTTGGTGCTCGTCGCCGCCGTGATCGCGGTAATGATCGCCGTGCCGCTCGGCATCTGGTCGGCGCGCAACGCCACGGTGCGCGCGGTGCTCAAGCCCGTGCTCGACTTCATGCAGACCATGCCGGCGTTCGTGTACCTGATCCCCGCGATCGTGTTCTTCGGCATCGGCGTGGTGCCGGGCCTGGTGGCCACCGTGATCTTCGCGCTGCCTCCGGGCGTGCGCCTGACCGAACTCGGCATCCGTGGCGTCGACTCCGAGACCGTCGAGGCGGGACAGGCCTTCGGTGCGAAGCCCGGCCAGATCCTGCGCGGTATCCAGCTGCCGCTCGCGATGCCGACCATCATGGCCGGCGTCAACCAGGTCATCATGCTCGCCCTGTCGATGGCGGTCATCGCCGGTATGGCCGGCGCGGACGGTCTCGGGAAGATGGTCGTCGAGGCGATCTCGACGATCAACATCCCGAAGGGCGTGGAGGCCGGCCTCGGCGTCGTGCTGATCGCGGTCTTCCTCGACCGCGTCACCGCGGCGCTGGGCGCGCCGGGCGAGAACCGGTCGTCGCTGCTCGGCATGATCGAGCGTCGACGCACTCCGAACGGTGGCGGAACAGCATCCGCTCCCGCTCCCGAGGTCATCGAGCAGCAGGATGCCGCGGCTGCGGCGGAACGTGCCGAAGTCGCTCCGCGACGCAACGCCGTCGGTGGCGGAGTGCACTGACTCACACCCCTACGAAACAACACCCATACGGAACGCAAGAGAGAGAAATCACATGAAGAAGAAGATCCTCGCAATCACAGCGCTCGGTGCCGCAGCGGCGCTCACCCTCGCCGGATGCAGCGGCGACGGTGCGGGCGGCACGGGCGGCGGCGACGGCTCGGCCGACGACAAGGGCACGATCACGCTGGGCTTCCTGCCCTCGTGGACCGACGGCCTCAGCACCGCATACCTGCTGCAGGACCAGCTCGAGAAGATCGGCTACACGGTCGAGATGAAGACGCTCACCGAGGCGGGACCGCTCTACACCGGACTCGCGCAGGGTGACGTCGACATGTACCCGTCGGCGTGGCCCGAACTCACCCACGCCTCGTACATGGAGAAGTACGGCGACGACATCGAGGATCTGGGCAAGTACTACGAGAACGCCAAGCTCACGCTCGCCGTGCCCGAGTACTCCGAGCTCACCTCGATCGAGGACCTCGTGGGCAAGGGTGCCGAGTTCGACGGCAAGATCTACGGCATCGAGCCGGGCGCGGGTCTCACCGCCCAGACCCAGAAGATGATGCCCGAGTACGGACTCGACAGCGAGTACGAACTCGTGACCTCGTCGACCGCGGCCATGCTCACCGAGCTGAAGACCGCGACCGACAAGCAGGAGGACATCGTCGTGACGCTGTGGCGTCCGTTCTGGGCCAACGATGCCTTCCCCGTGAAGGACCTCGAAGACCCGAAGGGCGCCATGGGCAAGGCCGAGGGCCTGCACTTCCTGGGCACCAAGGGCTTCGCGGAGGAGTTCCCCGAGGCCGCTGAGCTGATCGAGAAGATCAAGCTCGACGACGCGCAGTACGGCGCACTCGAAGACCTCGTGGTGAACGAGTACGGCGAGGGCAAGGAAGCCGACGCGGTCGACGCGTGGCTGAAGGAGTACGGCGACCAGTTCGACTGGGCCGTCACCAGCTGACGCGAACCCGTCTCAGAGGTGTGCTCCGGTCGCACTTCCTGCCGCTTCCCGGTCCGCCGGGCGACAGGAAGGGCGACCGGAGCTTCTGCGTGGGGGCTCAGTAGCCCAGTCGTGCCCGAACGTCGTTGAGCAGTTGTGACGAACGCAGTGCCGCATCGGGGGCGACGGCGGAGATGCCCTGCACCAGCACGTCTGAGATCAGGATCGCCGAGAGGCTCTCGGAGGTCAGCCCTGTGGGGGTGTGCGGTGCGGTCAGGATCGCGTCGACACGGGAGGAGAGCCTCTCGTGGAGCTCGTCGGTCACGAGGATGACGCCGGCGCCCATCAACTGCGCGTGGTCCAGGAGCACATCGATGTCGCGGGTGACCCGTCCAGGCGCGAAGATGACGAGGACGTCCTTCGCCCCGAGGTTCAGGACCTCGTCTGCGAGGCGGAATCCGTCGGTGCTGAGCCGTCGAGTGGAGAGTCCCGTGCGTCGTAGGCGCAGTGCGAGGTTCTCGGCGGCGATCCCGGAGGCGCCGAGGCCGTAGCAATAGATGCTCTCGGCGCGCATGAGCAGCGTGATGGCGGCGGAATACGCGTCGTCGTCGTTCGAGCTGCGGGCGAGTTCGATGAGCGACGCCGCCTCATCCCAGGTCTCCTGCTGGATGCGGGCGAGATCCTGGCCGATGTGCTCGATGCGGGTCTTGAGGCGCACCTCGGGCGAGACGCTGCTCGAGAACGGAGCGGCCACCTCCTGCTTCAGATGTGAGAGGCCCGAGTATCCGAGCTTCTGCAGGGTGCGCACGACGGAGGCGTTCGAGGTGCCGCTCTGGGTGCCCAGTTCGGCGGCGCTCGCATAGAGGATGTGCTCGGCTGACGTCGATGAGAGCACGCGGCAGACGGCACGTTCGGATTTCGAGAGATCGTTCCACGTCCTGGCGATGCGCGCGCGGAGGCCGGAGAGCGCGGGGTTCTCTGTATCGCTTGTTACAAACGGTTCCATTGCTGTATCATTCTGTTCGAGAGGCGCATCATCCGTAACGGATGATTCAATCATCTCGGGTGCAACCACATTGCGCAACAGGCGCACCTGACAGGGAGGTCACATGGCGGCCATGACACCGATCCGCACGATCGAGATCAGTGGGGCGCCCCGCGAGCGCGGGCGCCGATACGGCGAGGCCGCCGCCGACCTCATCGCCGGCTCGATCGAGTACTACACGGAAGCGCTGACCCAGCAGACCGGCATGAGCTGGGCCGCGATCACGGATTCCGTCTCGCGATGGGTTCCGATCAGCGAGCAGATCGCGCCGCACCTCGTCGAGGAGATGCGGGGGATCGCGGAGGGGGCGGGTGTCGCCTTCGCCGAGATCGTCACGCTGAACGTGCGCGGCGAGTTCGTCTACGACCACCAGGGACCGTCGCGAGTCACGAGCACCACGGTCCGTGCCGCCGACGACGAGCGCGACGACGCCGTCGACGGATGCACGTCGTTCTTCCTGACGGGTGAGGGCAGCGGCACCGGGCACACGCTCGTCGGGCAGAACTGGGACTGGCGCACGCGCACCGCGGGAACGACCCTCATCGTCCGCGTCGTGCAGGATCCGCTTCCCACGGTGATCATGCAGGTGGAAGCCGGGCAGGTGGGGCGCCACGGTGCCAACTCCGCCGGCATCTCGTTGAACGCCAACGGGCTCGGGGGGAGCTTCGGAGCGGCGGTCGGCGTGCCGCAGACCCTGATCCGCCGACTCGTGCTCGATCAGGGCGATATCGCGAGCGCGCTCAGGATGCTGGTCAAGACCCGTCCCCATATCGCGAGCAATGCGCTCCTCGCCGACCGCAGCGGATTCGGCATCGACCTCGAGACCACGCCGAGCGGCGTGGACTGGATCTATCCCGAACGCGGCGTGATCGCGCACACCAACCACTTCCAGGCGTCCGTGCCGCCGCAGCTCGCCGGGTCCTACCTTCCGGTGGCAGCGGATTCGCTGCTTCGTCTGCCGCGTGCCCAGGCCGGGCTGGCGGCGGTCGCGCGTGCGGAGAACCCCGAACAGAGCTACGCGCTCGTGCGTGAGGCGATGTCGGATCACCTCGGCTTCCCCGAGGGCGTCTGCACGCATCCGCATCCCGACTCCCCCTCGGTGAAGCAGTGGTCGACGCTCCTCTCGAGCTGTGTCGACCTCACCACCGGCGAGTACCGCGTCGCGAACGGATTCCCCTGCGAGACCGAGTACGAGGTGCTGCCCTGGAACCTCTACGACGGCCCGCACGTCGAACTCCCCTCCCCCTGACCGACAGATTGAGAACCCGAGGAGATAGCGTTCAATGAAGAAGCAGCATCACCCCATCACCGTGACGATCGGCGTGCTCGCCGCCTCGGCATTCGTGCTCGCCGGATGCAGTTCGGGCTCGAAGGGCGAAGACGGCGACGCCGCGCTCGACGTGCCTTTCGGCGCGACGACACCCGCCGCCTCCGGCCCGCTCGAGAGCGTGACGTGGATGCTCGGCGGAGAGCCGACGACACTCGATGCCGACATCGATGCGACCACCGCCGACGACACGGTTCTCGCGAACGTCTGCGACCGGCTCATGCAGGTGCAGCCCGACCTGACCCTCGGCCCCGGGCTGGCATCGGACGCCGAGTGGACCGACGACACCCATCTCGTCTTCACCATCAGGCAGGGGGCGCTGTTCCACGACGGCAGCCCCGTGAGCACGGCGGACGTCGTGTGGAGCATGCAGCGCCACTCCGAGGACGGTGCCGCCGAATCCGACGAGTACCGGAACGTGGTCTCGATCGAGCAGACCGGCGCCGACCAGATCACCGTCACGACAGCCCAGCCGGATGCGATCCTGCTCCAGGCGATGGCGGGCGACGGCGGTATCGTCTGGAACCCGCGTGTGATCGAAGCCGAAGGAGAGGATTTCGGCAGCCCCGGTTCGGCCTCCGCGTGCAGCGGGCCGTACCAGGTGACGTCGTGGGACGCGGGGTCGCAGCTCACCATCACCAGGTTCCCCGACTACTGGGACTCCGACGTCGAAGCCCTCACGGACGAGGTCGTCTTCCGATGGGCCGACGAGACCGCGATAGCCAACTCGGTCACGACCGGTGAGGCCCAGGGGTCGTTCCTCGAGAACGCCGGCGCCGCCCGGAGTTTCATCGGCAGCGCCGACGTGTCCGTCTATCAAGGACCCTCGACGAACGCATGGGTGCTCGAAGCGACCGATCGCGGCGCACTGACGGATGAGCGCATCCGTCAGGCCCTCTCGCTCGCCCTCGACCGGACCGGTGTCGCCACGGCTGCCTTCGGCGGTCTCGCCCAGCCATGGAAGACACCCGTCGGCTCGGGAGCATGGGGATACGAGGTCGACACCTTCGAACAGGCCTACGACGCCCTCGAGGGCGCGCCCGCGAAGCCGAGCGAGGCCGATCTCGCGGCGGCCAAGGACCTGATCGCCGAGGCCGGCGCCCCTTCCGCCCCGATCGTCGTCGCCTCGAACGGCTCCTCGACACACAACGTGATCGCGAATGCGCTGGTCGCCGCGGCGCAATCGATCGGGCTCGAGGCGGAGATCACCGTGATCCCGCAGGTGCAGTACGGCGACTTCTACTCCGACCCCGACCTCCGAGGCCAGGCCGATCTGTGGCCCGACGAGTACTACATCTCGAAGAACGACCCCCTCGGCTTCTACAAGAACGGCGCGTCCGATGCGAGCGTGAACTTCGGCGTCTTCTCCGACCCGGAATACGATGCGCTGGTGGACGAGGGCTACGCCGCGACCGATGACGTCGAGCGCGCCGAGATCACGACAGAGCTGCAGAAGCGCTGGGTGGAGCACGCGGTGTGGATCCCGGTCGTCGCGACGCCGTCGACGCTCATCATGTCGAAGACGGTGACGGGTGTCCCCGCCTCTGCGGCGTTCATCTACTACCCGTGGGCCGTCGATCTCGGCAGCGCGAAGGGGTAGTCACGATGCCATTCGCGCTCCGCAAGCTCGCCGGCATGGTCTTCACGCTGGTGATCGCCTCCTTCATCATCTTCGCTGCGATGTACGCAGCGCCGGGTGACCCGGTCACGTTCCTCATCGGCAACCCCGAGAACCTGACCCCGGAGCGGATCGCGAGCGTCCGGGCCCAGTACCACCTGGACGAGCCGATGCTCGTCCAGTACTGGCACTGGGCCTCCGGAGTCCTCACCGGCGACTTCGGACAGTCGTTCCAGTACCACCAGCCCGTGAGCGCGCTCCTGGCGGCGAGGGTGCCCATCACCCTGTCGCTCGTCGCCTACGCGGCCGTCGTGCTCACCGTCGTCGGCATCGGCCTCGGCATCGTCGCGGCCGTGCGCCGAGGAAAGGCGGCCGATACCGCCATCATCGGATTCACGACTCTCGCCGCGAGCATCCCCTCCTTCGTGCTGGGAATCGCCTTCGTCGCGTTCTTCGCCGTGGAACTGCGATGGTTCCCCGTGGCAGGTGCGGGTTCCGCTGGACTCGATCGTCTGTATGCGCTCACGCTCCCGGCACTCACCCTCGCCATCACCGCGCTCGCCATCGTGAGCCGAGTGACACGACAGTCCATGATCGAGCAGTTCTCCTCGGAGCACGTCGAGGCCGCCCGTGCCTCGGGTCTCCGCGAGCGGTACATCGTGCGCGATCACGTCCTGCGCGGGGCCTGGGGACCCATCATCACCATGGTCGCGCTCGTCATCGCGAGCATGATCGCCGGAACGGTCGCGGTCGAGACGGTGTTCGGGATCTCCGGCGTCGGCTCGCTCCTCGTCGACGCGATCAACACGCACGACTTCCCGGTGGTGCAGGCGGTGCTCCTGTTCATGGTCGTGGCCTACATGATCGTCACGACGATCGTCGATCTGCTCCTTCCCGTGCTCGACCCCCGTATCCGACGAAGGACGGTGTCCGCATGACCTCCGTGATCCTCCCGCGGGTGCGCCGCCGTCGGCGGTCCGGATCCGACCTCGGTTTCTGGATCTCCTGCGGCCTCCTCGCACTCATCGCGGCGGCGGCCGCGTTCGCCCCGCTCCTCGCCCCCTACCAGGCCGACAGCGTCGACTTCGCCGCTATCTGGGAAGGGCCGAGCGCACAGCACCTGCTCGGCACGGACCAGCTCGGACGCGACCTCTTCTCCCGGCTCCTCATCGGAGCGGGTGAAACGCTCGTCGGGCCGGTGGTGCTGCTCGCGCTCGCCACCGTGCTCGGAGTGGCGATCGGTGTCCTGGCGGCGTGGCGGGGCGGATGGATCGATACGGTCCTGGCCCGCGCGACCGACGTGATGTTCGCGTTCCCCGGGCTGCTCTTCGTCGTGCTCGTCATCGCCGTGTTCGGCAAGGGGCCGGCCACGGCGATCGTGGCGCTCGCGCTCGCATACGCGCCGGTCATCGCGAAGTACACGCGCAGCCTGGCCCTGAGCGAGATGACGCGGCCCTACATCGACGCGTACCGGGTTCAGGGGCTCGGCGGCCTGACGATCTGCGTGCGCGGAGTCATCCCGAACCTGCTCCCTCCGCTCGTCGGGTATCTCGTCGTCCTCTTCGGCGAAGCCCTCATGAGTCTCGCGACGCTCAGCTTTCTCGGGTTCGGGGCGCAGCCTCCGAGCTCGGAGTGGGGCCTGATGGTCCAGGAGGGGCAACCCGGAATCATCCAGGGGGAGTTCCTTCCCACGCTCGTCCCCGGTGCCGCCATCGCCATCGTCGTCATCGCGGTGAACGTCGCCGGGGTGCGCGTGGCCGACCGACTGCTTGCGAAGGGATGAAAGATGCTCCTCGACATCCAGGACCTTGACCTGGCCTTCGGCGAAGGAGACGACGCGGTTCGGATCCTCGCCGGTGTCAGCCTCACGGTGGACCGCGGTGAGCTCGTCGGACTCGTGGGAGAGTCGGGCTCGGGCAAGTCCACGACGGCTCGCGCCGTCCTCGCGCTCCACGGCGATGAGGCGTCGATCGAGGGGAGCATCCGCGTCGACGGCACCCAGATGGTCGCCGCCGATGGGAGCACCCGGCGCCGAGTGCGCTCCGATTCCGTCTCGCTGGTGCAGCAGGATCCGCGCGCCGCGCTCAATCCGGTGCGCCGCATCGGGGACTCGCTCACCGAACGACTCGTCCGCGTGCACGGCTGGCGACGAGGTCGCGCCGAGACGCATGTCGTCGAGCTCCTCGCCGCGGTGGGACTCACCCACCCGGAGCGGAGAATGCGACAGTACCCGCATGAGCTCTCGGGCGGCATGCTCCAGCGCGTGGTCATCGCTTCCGCACTGAGCACCGATCCCGCGCTCCTGCTCGCCGATGAGGCGACGAGTGCGCTCGACGTGACGACGCAGGCCGAGATCATCGCGATCTTCCAACGGCAGATCCGCGACCGTGGTCTCGGCATGCTCTTCATCACCCACGACCTGGCGCTCGCCGGAGCGATCTGCGATCGGATCCATGTGCTCCGGCAGGGCGAGATCGTCGAGACGCTGACGACACCGGGGCTGTTCGCGGACGCCGTCCATCCGTACACGCTCTCGCTGATCGCCGCGGCCCCGGTGCTCGACACGAAGGAGGCGTCATGAGTCTGGTGGAGGTCTCCGAGCTGTATCGGGCCTTTCGGATGGGTCCGGGAGCCGAGCGCGTCGTCGCGGTGAACAACGTGAGCTTCGCCATCGAATCGGGCGAGGCGCTCGGCCTCGTCGGTGAATCGGGTTCGGGCAAGTCGACGATCGCTCGGATCCTCGTCGGTCTGGAACGCGCCGACGCGGGGTCGGCGGTGATCGACGGTGTCGACCGCCTGAGCAGGCCGCGCGGCAGAGCCGAGCGCCGTGCGAGGGCTCGTGCGGTGCAGATGGTGTTCCAGGACCCGAACGGTTCGCTCGATCGACGGCTGACCGTGCGCGAGGCGTTGCGGCGCACCCTGCGTCTGCGGGAACAGGGGGCGGGCGCGCACATCGACCGCACGATCGGAGAGCTGCTGGATCGCGTGCGGCTGACCGAGCGGCACGCCGACGCGAAGCCGCATGAGCTGTCGGGCGGTCAGCGGCAGCGCGTCGCGATCGCGCGCGCACTGGCGGTGTCTCCGCGCCTCGTCGTGCTCGACGAGGCCGTGTCCGCACTCGATGTCTCCGTGCAGGCGCAGGTGCTCGAACTCCTCGCCGAGATCCAGCGCGAGTCGGGGGTGAGCTATCTGTTCGTCAGTCACGACCTCGCCGTCATCCGCGAGCTCTGCTCCCGCGTGCTCGTGCTGTTCCGCGGCACGGTGGTCGAACAGGGAGAGACCGGCCAGGTGCTGCGAAGCCCGCAACACCCGTACTCGCAGCTCCTCATCGCCTCGACGCCCGGCCCGGGGTGGGACCCGGAGCGGGTCGTGCAGGACCGGATGACCTTCACGCAACGCATGGAGGTCGTCGGTCGGGGCGACCGGAGGTAGGTCGGGTCAGAGCGGGAGGACGATCGCGGCGATCAGGCCGCCGCCCTTGCGGGCGCGCAGACGCACCTCGCCGCCATGGGTCTTGGCGATGCTCTGCACGATCGCGAGTCCCAGCCCGGTGCCGTCCGGGCCGGCCGAGGTGCGACTCGCATCGCCACGGTAGAACGGCTCGGTGAGCAGCTGCACGGTGGCAGGGGTGATCGGCGTCCCGGTGTTCTCGACCTCGATGACGGCTCGTCCGCGTTCCCTCCGGCAGCGCACCCACAGCTCACCGCCGGGCACGTTGTGGCGGATGCCGTTCTCGAGCAGGTTGCGCACGGCCCTGGCCAGCAGCACCGCATCGCCTTCGACCGTGAGCTCGCGCAGGTTCGCGTGCACCTCGATCTCCTGGGCGTCGAGGTCGTCGACCTGGTCCTCGATGAGCGTGCGCAGCTGCACCGGTTCGACCTCGTCCAGCCCGGTGCGGGCGCGGGCGAGGGCGAGCAGGGCCGTGATGAGACGCTCGCTCTGCTCGGTGGCCCGCAGCGCGCGCTGCATGTTGGCCTGCAGGTCCGCCGGCACCGCCCCCTGTTCGAGCGGGATCTCCAGGGCGGTCCTGGTCGTGGTCAGCGGGGTGCGCAGCTCGTGCGAGGCGTTGGCCACGAAGCGATCCTGCGCGGTGAACGCCGACTGCAGCCGGTCGAGCATCCCGTCGATCGTGTCGCCCAGCTCCTTGATCTCGTCGTCGGGGCCCGGCAGATCGAGGCGGCGCCCGAGGTCGCGCTCCGAGATGTCGCGGGCTGCGGCGGTGACTTCGCCGATGCGGTCAAGTGAGCGCCGTGCGAGCCAGAACGCGATCGCGGCGGCGACACCGGTGAAGGCGACGAGCACCACGATCGACCACAGGAGGAGCCCGCTGCCGACCTCGTCCGCGAGGAACGTCGACTGCTGCAGCACCGCTCCTTCCACGGCGTCGAGTGCGACGGTCTGCATCGGCGTGGCCACCGCGAAGCCGGTGACATCGGTGGTCTCGGCGAAGTAGGCGCATCCGGTGCCGGTCGTGCCGTAGAGGAGATCGCCGCTCTCGGTGAGCGGGGAGATGCTGCTCATGTCGGTGCTGTCCGCGGCCG
>NZ_JARD01000006.1:0-190814 GCF_000708345.1 Microbacterium sp. Cr-K32
CCGCCGGCGCCTGGATGATCCGCCGCATCGATGATCGCTTCGACACGGTGGAACAGAAGCTGACCGGCCGCATCGACGCCGTCGACGAGAAGCTCAGCGCGCGCATCGACGCCGTGTCCGAGACGCTCAGCGCCCGCATCGACGCGGTCGCCACCGACGTCACCGACCTCAAGATCTCCGTCGCCCGCCTCGAAGGACCCCCGCGGCATCTGCTCGCGGCGCGCGGCTGATCAGCGTACGCGGACGGACGGACCCTGCCTAGCGCAGCACGAGGGCGGCGGCGCCGATGAGCGGCCCCTCGTCACCCAACCCCGAGCGCACGACGCGTGTACGGCGCGAGTACTCGTGCGCCGCGCTGCCGGTCAGAGCCTGCCGCACGAGGTCGATGTAGTCAGAGGACACCCGAGAGAAGCCGCCGCCGATGGCGACGACATCGAGGTCGACGAGTGTGGCGGCATCGGCGAGCGCCTCCCCCACCTCGCGTGCAGAACGTTCGATCGCCGCCCGCGCGATGGGGTCTCCGGCGGCGGCGTCCCGCGCGAGGTCCTCGCCGGTCGCACCTGCCCAGCCCTGCTTCTGCGCCCAGGCTGCGCTCGCCGGCCCCGAGGCGATCTCCTCGAGCGTCAGACCGCCCTCGCGGCGCACCTGACCGAGGTGGCCGGCATTGCCGGTCGCGCCGGGAATATATGCGCCGTTCGCAACGAATCCCCCACCGACCCCCGTCGAGACGACGATCGACAGCGAGGCACCAGCTCCCTGCGTGGCCCCGAGCCACGACTCGGCGAGCGCGAGCGCACCGCCGTCGTGACCGAGCACGGTGGGCACGTCGCTCCCCATGACCGTGGATGCCGCCGCACGGACCGACTCCTCGAGCCTGAAACCACGCGCCAGAGGCATGTTCACGGGCATGATCGCGCCGGCGGTGCGGTCGATCGGGCCAGCGCTGCCGACTCCCGCTCCGACGAGCTCACCGTCCGAGGGCAGAGCCGCGAGAGCATGTTCGACGATCGCGACCACCGAGGCGTCGAGCGACGCGAGTGTCGCTTCGCGACCGGTCGCCTGCCGGCTCCGGCTGCCCTCGACGAGCACGCCGTCCTCCGCGACGAGCGCAGCCTCCATCTTGGTGCCGCCGATGTCGACGGCCAGGGCGTAGCGGGTCACTGCGGGTCGAGTCCGAGGTCGTCGAGGTCGAAGGCCGCGCGCCACTCGAGGCCCTCGGCTTCGATCGCCGCCTGCGCACCGGTCTTGCGGTCGACGATCACGGCGACGGCGACGATCTCGGCGCCTTCCTTGCGCAGGGCTTCGACGGCCTTGAGCGCCGACTGCCCGGTGGTCGAAGTGTCTTCGAGCACGACGACGCGCTTGCCCTTGACATCGGCGCCTTCGATCTGGCGGCCGCGGCCGTGGTCCTTTGGCTCCTTGCGCACGACGAACGCGTCGAGCGGAGTGCCGGCAGCGACCGAGGCGTGCAGCACCGAGTTCGCGATCGGGTCGGCGCCGAGCGTGAGCCCGCCGACGGCCACGACATCGAGGTCGCCGATCAGGTCGAGCATGATGCGGCCGATCGCGGGAGCGGCACGGTGGTCCAGCGTGAGCTTGCGCATGTCGACGTAGTACGTCGCCTTCTTGCCGCTGGAGAGGGTGAAGTCGCCATGGAACACCGCCTCGTCCTTGATGAGGTCGAGGAGTGTCTGGCGGTCTGCGTCGAGTGCGGTCACGGCATCCAGTGTAGAAGCCTGGGACGCACTGCGCGGAGGCATGAGGCTTGACCGGATGCATGAACTCCCGGCCTTGCGGCTCATGCATCCGTCCGGCGGTCATGCAGGTGACCGCCATACAGGTCGCGGGCGACGGACCCAGCGCGGGCTCGTGTGTCGGATCTCGCAACTAGGCTGGACGCATGCGCTTGGCCACCTGGAACGTCAACTCCATCCGCACCCGTGTCACCCGCACCGTCGAATTCGCCGTCCGCGAAGACATCGACGTGCTGGCGATGCAGGAGATCAAGTGCAAGCCCGAGCAGTTCCCCTACGGGCCGTTCGAAGAGGCCGGATACCACGTCGAGGTGCACGGGCTGAATCAGTGGAACGGTGTCGCGATCGCGAGCCGCCTGCCGATCACCGATGTGCGCACGTCCTTCGACGGGATGCCGGGGTTCGCCAAGGGACATGAAGGACCGGATGCTCCGCTCGAGGCCCGCGCGCTCGGCGTGATGGTCGACGGGGTTCGGGTATGGAGCCTCTACGTGCCGAACGGCCGCTCGCTGGAAGACCCCCACTACCTCTACAAGCTGCACTGGCTGGAGCAGTTGAAGAAATCGACGGCCGCCGAGCTGTCGGCGAACCCCGATCTGCCGCTGGCACTGGTCGGCGACTTCAACATCATCCCGTTCGACGTCGACAACGGCGATCCCGACATCGTGATCGGCCGGTCCACCCACGTCTCTCCGCAGGAGCGCGACGCGTTCTTCGCGTTCCAGGATGCCGGGGTGACCGACGTCGTGCGCCCGCTGATCCCCGAAGGCTTCACTTATTGGGACTATCAGCGCCTGAAGTTCCCGCGCAACGAGGGCGTGCGCATCGACTTCGTGCTCGGCTCGCGCACGCTGGCCGAGGCCGTGCAGGGCGCGTCCATCCACCGCGACGAGCGCAAGGGCGAGCAGCCCAGCGATCACGTCCCTGTGGTCGTCGATCTCGACAGCCGACGGCTCGGAACCGGCGGCGCCGATGACGACGACGACATGCCGATGATCTTCTCCTGAATGCCGATCCCGTGAGTGTGCGTCTGATCGCCACCGATCTCGACGGCACGCTTCTCGATTCGACGTCGTCCGTCACCCCGCGCACCCGCTCGGCTCTCGACGCCGCCCGCGCCCGTGGGATCCACGTCGTCCCGGTCACAGCCCGCCAGCCGATCGGTCTGCGTGCGATCGCGGCCGACGCCGGGTTCGACGGGTGGGCGCTGTGCAGCAACGGCGCCTACGCGGTGCGCCTCGACGACGGGCGGATGCTGTTCGCCGAAGAGCTTCCCGCTGACACGATCCGCACGCTGGCCGAGGCTCTGCGCGCGAGCATCCCCGGCCTGCTGTTCGCAAGCGTGCGCGACGCCGGCGAGACGTTCGTGGCACAAGACGGCTACGCCGCGATCGCCGCTCTCGCCGACCACAAACGCGACCCTGCGACCATGGGCGGCGTGCCGCTGGATCAGGTATTGTCAGCGCCGAGTCTGAAATTCGTGATCCGGCACCCCGAGCTCGCGCCCGACGCGCTGTTCGACGCGGTGCGCGCACTCGGACTCACCGGCTTCGAGGCGACACTCTCCGGCGCCCCCTTCGTCGAGGTCATGGCGGAGGGTGTCACCAAGGCGACGGGCCTCGCCCGGCTCTGCGACCACCTCGGCATCGACCGCGCCGACGTGGTGGCCTTCGGCGATGCGCTCAACGACGTCGAGATGCTCCGCTGGGCAGGTCACGGGGTCGCGATGGCCGACGCCGAACCTCTGGTGAAGGACGCAGCCGACGAGACGACCACCTCGAACGACGACGACGGTGTGGCACGAGTGATCGAGCGGCTGCTCGACTGACGCGATGTTGCCCGACTGGTCATCGCCTCGGGTCCGTGCCTGAGCCTGGCCGCCGAGATCCATGGCGACGGATCACTTCTCGATCTCGAGGCTCAGTGTGTTTCTCTCGGGCGCACCCAGACCGTTCTCGTGAACTCCCAATCGAGATCTCGCTCTCGAGGCGAACGACCGCACACATACTCGACCGCGTAGGCATCTCCCCACGGGTTTCCGTCATACGGGCACCGATGCTCTTCTCGGTCGTTCGGCATGGCCCAGTATTCACGGGAGAAGACATAGAGGGACGGCGGCTCGTACGGGTCCAGAACCGGAACCCTGTCCAGCGACGGCAGCTCCGTTTCCAGCGTGACGCTGTCTCCCCAGGGAAGAGCGAGACGTGCTTCCATTCCCGACGGCAGCCTCCGGTCGCACGACGACAACACCTCAAGGCTCGCTTGGATATCGAACCCACCATCGGGGGTCTCGCCGAGGATCTCGTCCAGGTGGTCGACCACGAACAGACGTGTCGCCGGGTCGATCCTCGCCACGCTTTGTGCTACCCATTCAGACACACGTTGCTCGTTCACAAGGAATGCTCCGTCCCGCGAATCATCGCGCCTCCACGCTGTCCGAGTGCCGGTGGTGCCGCTCTCGGATCACCGGTGATCGAGACGGTTCCCGGCTGAGTCTCAGCTCTCGACGCGGCGACGCCGCACGAGCAGCCCACCCATCATGGCCAGGACGACGCCGATCACCACGATCGCGATCGGAGCCTGGAGACCGGTGGTGGCCAGTCCTGCGCCCGGTGCCGCCGCGGCTCCTCCGGCCTGACCACCCGTCCCCGCTGCCGCGGTGACGGTCAGCGCCGTGCGGGAGATCACCGTCGTGCCTGACAGCGCCACCAAGGTGTGCGCACCGGCCGGTACGTTCGCAGGAATACGCAACGTGCCCTGAAGTGCACCGTCCGCGTCGGCAGTCAGCGTCCCGAGCGCGATCGGGTCGGAGTGCAGCTCGAATGCGATCGTCGCTCCCGGCGTGAACCCCGTGCCCGAGATGGTGATGTCATTCCCGGCGCGGATCGATCCTGCGCCGAGCGCGAGGGCGGGCCCGGGCTGCGGCTCAGGATTCGCGACCGCGACGAGGGTGAAGTCGATCCCCGACACGGGAGCGCCCACGGTCACGACGACGGGAGTCGCCTGCGCCGCCGTGGCGACGCCGTCGTAGAACTGAGGCTGCGCGGTCGTTGTGCTGTCGTTGTAGAAGTTGGCCGAGGCCTTCAGGATGAACGACCCTTCAGGAAGGGCGAGCGAATACGCGCCGGTCTGAAGATCAGCGAAGGTCGTGCCGACGATCTCGTTTCCGGACCAGGCCTCGACGATGACCTCTCTCCCCTCACTGCTGTCGAGAGAGACCGTGCCGGTCACGAGGGCAGCCGCGTCGAGTTCCGCGTCGATTCCGACGACGTTCGCACCGGACGTCACCGTGACAGGGTTCGCGGTCCCCGCCGTGTAGGCGTCGGCCCAGTACTCGGCTCGCAGACCGGGCTCATACGGCGCGAAGTGCACGCGATAGGTGCCAGGCGCGACGGCCACCTGATAGGTGCCGTCGTTCGCGACCCCAAGGAAGTATGCGTGACTGCTGTCCTCCACATCGGTGACGGTGATCGCGGTGAGTGCACGAGAGCCGTCTGCGCTCTTGGTCACCGAACCGCTGATGTACCCGACCGAGTCAAGAGCCGCGTTCACCCCGGCGGTCGTCTGCAGTTCACCGACGGCGACGACCTTCGCAGCGTTGAAGCTGTACGCGTTCTCCCAGTACTCCGTGACGAGTCCGGGAGCGGGCGCGCCGAACTGCACGCGATACGAACCGGCAGGAAGTCCGCCGACAACGTACGCGCCGGCAGGGTTGCTGCGCGCGAAGGCGACGATCTCTCCGTTCGCATCGAGCGCGTTCACCGTGACGTTTGCGAGAGGCGCGCCGTCATCGGCGCGCGTGACGACGCCGGCGATCGCGCCCCCGGCCACGAGGGAGGCATCGATGCCGGAGACAGCTTCTCCCTCGGCGAGGACGACAGGGGTCGCCTGGGAGTAGTCGAAGGCGTTCTGCCAATACTCGCGCTTCAGATCGGTTCCCTCCGGCTGGAACCTCACGATGTACGAGCCGGCGGGGAGGGCGTTGAGAGTGTAAGTGCCGGACGCATCGGTGAAGCCCGATGCCCAGGCCGTGCCGGGGCCGGTCACCGAGACGGCGATGCCCGAAACCGGTGTCCCGTCGTCCTCGCGGGTGACCGTTCCGGTGATAGACGCCGAGGGCGCGGGGGCGAGCGCGGCGTCGATGCCCGTCGCCGCAGACCCGTTCGTCACCGTGACGCGCTGCGCGCCGAGTGAGTCGCTGGCGTTGTTCCAGTACTCCGTGGCGAAGCTGCGGTCCGGCGCAGAGAAGCGGACCAGGTAGGTGCCGTCGGCCAGGCCGGTGAGCGTATATCCGCCAGTCGCATCGGTGACGGCGTCGGACCGGCCGAGCGCGCCATCTCGCTGTGCGGAGACCTGGATGCCCGCCAGCGCCGCTCCTCCGACGTCGGCCGTCACCGTCCCGGACATCGAACCCGTTGGCGCGGGATCTTCCGCCGCCACGACGGCTGTCGCACCTCCCAGGGCGATCGCGATCGCCGCCATTCCGCCCAGCACAGCCCGCAGCATCCCGCGTCGTCGCGTCATTCTTCTCACCTTGCGAGGGAGTCCGTTCGCTCGGTGATCCCACCGTCGCGTACAGTCTCGATTCATCCGCCGATCGCCGGCAGCTTTCCTCTCGAACCTAGAGGATCAGCACATAGGAAGGGAATAGTCGATACACGGGAGTTACCCCCTCGTGATCACTCGAACGTCCCGACCTCCGGCACCCGATCGGTGCGCCCGTACCGGAGCAGGGTCACACCCGCCTCGTCGGTGATCGGCGGATCCAGCAACCGCAGCACGCTCGGCATCGCGTCGTCGTCGAACACCTTCTTGCCCGCGCCCAGCAGCAGCGGATAGACCCAGAGGTTGAGCTCGTCGAACAGCCCTTCCGCGAGCAGGGTGTGCACGAAGTCGATGCTGCCGATCACATGCACCTCGCGGTGGTCCGCCCGCATCGCGGCCACCTCGGCAGCCAGATCGGCACCGACGCGCGTGCTGCCCTCCCAGTCGAGCGCGAGTTCGGCATTCCGCGTCGCCACGTACTTCGGCACCCGGTTGAAGAGCGTGCCGATGGCGCCCGACTCCCCCTCGGTGTGCTGTGGCCAGTACGAGGCGAAGATGTCGTAGGTGCGGCGCCCGAGCAGCAGCGCGTCGAGCCCGCGCATGCCCTTCTCGATCTCGGGACCGACCCCGGAGGAGGGATACCCGGCCTGCCAGCCGCTGAAGCGGAAGCCGCCGGAGGTGTCCTCGTCGGTGCCGCCGGGGCCCTGGGCGACGCCGTCGAGAGAGGTGAAGAGATCGATCAGGATGCGGCCGGATGCCTGTTGTTCATCGGGATATTGGCTGTTCATGTCGTGCTCCCTACTGTCAGTCGTGCGATGCGGAAGGTGTCGGCGAACGAGTCCAGCAGCGATTCGTCGCCCCGGACGACCGCGACGATGTCCTGCGCGAGGGCCTCCGCCGGGGTGACCTCGCCGCCGATGAGGCGACGGATGCCGGGCCCGGCGACGATCACCGCGTCCGGAGCGCCGTCGGGAAGACGTCCGCCGACCGGCGGCGCCGGCGGCGTGATCTGCGCGACGCGGAGCTCGCCGTCGTGCACGGATGCACGGAGGGCGACGTCGCCGACATGCAGCTCGTACTCGGCATCCACGGCGGATTCCGCCTGGAACGCCGTGCGCAAGGCCATCGTGAGCGAGTCGGGCGTGACGACGTCACCCTCTGCGGGATCCCCCATCGCCTGGAAACCCCAGCGTCCGAGCGCGAGCATGATCGGCTCGAACGAGCGGCCGTAGGGGGTGAGCTCGTACACCAGGCCGCAGTTCAGCAGCGGCACCCGTCGCACGACCCCACCCTCCTGCAACTCCTTCAACCGGGTGGACAGGATGTTGGTGGGGATGCGCGGCAGGCCCTGCTTGAGGTCGGTGTACCGACGCGGCCCGACGAGCAGATCGCGGACGATGAGCAGCGCCCAGCGCTCGCCGATCAGCTCGACGGCCGTCGTCACGCCGCAGTACTGGCCGTAGCTGCGCGCCGCCATGTCAGACCGACGCGGCGGTGTCGCCCACGTGGTCCGGGCCGTTCTCGACGGCCTCGGGCGTCATGTACAGGAAGCCGAGCGAGTTGCCGTCCGGGTCGTCGAGGTCGCGCGAGTACATGAAGCCGTAGTCCTGCACGGGCTTGGGCTCGGTGCCGCCGGCGGCCAGACCCTTCTCGAGAATCGCGTCGACCTCGTCACGCGAGTCCTGACTGAAGGCCACGGAGACCTGCACGACCTCATTCGGGTCGGCGATCGGCTTGTCGGTGAACGTGGCGAAGAACTCGCGCTTGAGCACCATGAAGTAGATGTCCTCACTCCACACGATGCATGCGGCGTTCTCATCGGTGAACTGGGGGCTGATCTCGCAGCCGAGTGCGGTGTAGAACGCCTTGGCACGGTCGAGGTCGCTGGTGGGCAGGTTGACGAACACCTTGGTCATGATGACTCCTCCGGAGATGCGAGCCCATCGGTCGGTGAGCCCTTTCGGACTAGCTTGCAAAAAACAACCACGCTTGTCAATAGCAAGTAACGCGACGATCCCCCACGCGGGGGATGCGCCCCGAACGAGCCCCGCCCTACGGTGGAGGGATGCCCGCAGCCCCGTTCCTCCGCACGCCGACTGAGCGCGAGCGGCGCAGCGACATCCTGCTCGCCGCCGTCATGTTCGTCGGGGCCGTGTTGAGCGCTGCACTCTCCTCGATCGCCGAGATGTACGGCGATGAGCAGGCGCCGCTGTGGACGGCCCTCGTGTACGCGGCGGTCGTCACTGCTCCCCTGGCCGTCCGCCGCCGCTGGCCCGGCACGGTCGCCGTCATCGTGGTCGCCGCCTACTTCACCGCGGTGACGATCCGGATCCCTGAGATCTATGTCGGCAACATCGCGATGTTCATCGCCATCTACACGGCAGGCGCCTGGATGAACAACCGCCGGCGCGCGATCATCGTGCGCGTCGGGATCATCGTGAGCATGTTCGTGTGGCTGCTGATCACGATGTACCGCGATGCGATCAACGAAGCCGACAAGGCGGATGTGATCGCCGGGGCCATGTCGCCGTACGTCGCCTTCATGCTCATCCAGCTGCTGCTGAACGTGCTCTACTTCGGTGGGGCGTACTACTTCGGCGAGCGCTCCTGGGCTGCGGCCAGCCAACTGGCGGTTCTCGAGCAGCGCACGGCCGAGCTGGAGCGCGAGCGGGAGGTCACCGCTGCTCAGGCCGTCGCCCTCGACCGGGTGCGCATCGCGCGCGAGCTGCACGACGTCGTCGCCCACCACGTGTCGGTCATGGGCGTGCAGGCGGGAGCCGCCCGCCTGGTGCTGGAACGGGATCCCGCGGAGTCCGCGCGCATCCTCACCGGGATCGAGGGATCGGCACGCGACGCCATCCACGAGCTGCGCCAGCTGCTGGAGACTCTGCGGGCCCCCGGCGGGGAGACCACCGATGCCGCCTCCACCCTCGTCCTCGACGACATCGCCGAACTCGTCGACGCCTCGACCGAGGCGGGACTGCCGACCGCGTACACGGTCATCGGCGACCCCGCGCCCGTCCCTTCGCTCGTCGCCGTGAACCTGTACCGCATAGCGCAGGAGTCCCTCACGAACGCCCGCCGTCACGCCGGCCCCGACGCGACAGCCGACGTGCGCGTGCGCTACGACGACGACGGCGTCGAGATCGAGATCGTGAACACGGGGCGCCCGGTCGCCCAGCTTCGGCCCGGGCTCGGCCAGCTCGGGATGCGGGAACGCGCCGCGGCCTCCGGAGGCACGCTCGAGGTGATCCCCCGGCCGTTCGGCGGCCTGCGCGTGCGCGCCCGCGTGCCCTTTCCCGTCGCGAGCGAATCGAGCAGGAACCGATGAACGATCCGATCCGTGTCCTGCTCGTCGACGACCATGCCCTGCTGCGCGCCGGCTTCCGCACGATCCTCGACACCCAGCCCGACATCACCGTGGTCGGCGAGGCATCATCGGGTGCTGAGGCCGTCGCCAAGGCATCTGCCCTCCATCCCGACGTCATCATGATGGACGTGCAGATGCCCGACATGGACGGTATCGAGGCGACCGGACGTATCGTCGCCGACCCGGAGGTCGACGCGGCCATCGCGATCGTGACGACCTTCGATCGCGACGACTACCTGTACCGTGCTCTGGATGCCGGGGCCGGTGGATTCCTGCTCAAGAACGCCGGCGCGGAGGATCTGATCTCGGCCGTCCGGGCGCTCGCCGCCGGTGACGGCATGCTCGCCCCTGAGGTGACCCGCCGCGTGCTGGCACGTTTCGCCGCGACGCCTGCTCCGGCGGCGGCCGCGACCACGAACAGCGGCGTGTCGAACGTCACACTCGCCGAGCCCCTCACCGAGCGCGAGGCCGAAGTGCTGACGCTGCTCGCCGATGCCCGGAGCAACGCCGAGATCGCGCAGGCCCTGTTCATCGGCGAGGCCACCGTGAAGACACACGTCTCGCGCATCCTCCAGAAGCTGGGCGCCCGCGATCGCGTGCAGGCGGTCGTGCTCGCGCACCGCATGGGTCTCGCCTAGGGTCTCGCCTAGCGCGGCACCCCCTGATCCGCGGCGCCCCTCCGTCTCCGCGATACCCTCGGAGCCATGCCCGAAGCCGCACCCCTGTCCCGCCCGATCCTGGCGGGGGTGGTGACGGCACTCGTCGGATTCACCAGCTCGTTCGCGGTGGTGCTGACCGGGCTCGACGCGGTCGGGGCGAACGCGGCGCAGGCGGCGAGCGGGCTTCTCGCGGCCAGCCTCACGATGGGTCTGGCCTGCGTGGTGCTCGCATGGCGGTATCGGATGCCGATCACGGTCGCCTGGTCGACTCCGGGAGCCGCCCTGCTCGTCGCCACGGGCACCGTCGAGGGTGGATGGCCGGCAGCGGTCGGCGCTTTCCTGGTGACCGCCGCACTCATCCTGCTCACCGCGCTGTGGCCGGCCCTCGGCGCGCTGATCGCCCGCATCCCTCCGTCGATCGCGCAGGCGATGCTCGCCGGCGTGCTGCTGCCCCTGTGCCTGGCCCCGATCACCGGGATCGTCGCGAACCCCTGGGGCGTGGTGCCGGTCGTGCTCACGTGGCTGCTGTTCGCACGCCTCGCACCGCGCTGGGCGGTGCCACTGGCCTTCGTCGCCGCCGCCGTCGTGGTCGCGGTGTCGCTGACGATGGAGCATGCGACCTTCGACCCCGCGCTGCTGCTCCCGCGCCTCGAGTTCACTGCACCCACGTTCACGGTCGGCGCGCTCGTCGGCCTCGCACTGCCGCTCTTCATCGTGACGATGGCGTCGCAGAACGTGCCGGGCGTCGCGATCATGCGCAGCTTCGGATACGAAATGCCGTGGCGTCCCGCCATGCTGGTCACCGGGGTCGGCACGGCACTGGGAGCGACGGCGGGCGGGCACGCCATCAACCTCGCCGCCATCAGCGCGGCACTCGCCGCCTCGCCGGACGCCGACCCCGACCCGAAGAGGCGGTGGGTCGCCGGGGTCTCGACCGGGGCGTCATACCTCATCCTCGCGGTCTTCTCGGCCACCTTCGCCGCTCTGGTGGTGCTCGCGCCGACGGCCGTGATCCCGGCCGTCGCCGGTCTGGCGCTGTTCGCCGCGTTCGGCTCGTCGGTGCAGCAGGCGATCGACGAACCGGGCGAACGGATCCCCGCCGTGGTGACCTTCCTGGTGGCCGCATCCGGGATCGCCGTGCTCGGGGTCAGCGCCGCGTTCTGGGCGCTCCTCGCCGGACTCCTCGTCCGCACGGTGCTCCACACTCCACGCCCCTGATACTCCCCCCCACCCCTCACCGCGAGTGCACCGCTTCTCGTCGAGTGCACGACTTGTCCGCGTCTCCATCCCGTGCATTCGGCGAGATCCCGTGCACTCGGCGAGATCCCGTGCACCCTCCCCCGCACGGGTGATCCCGCAGAGTCCGCCGTGCGGGGGATGCCGCAGTCGGGCGCGCTCCGTAACGTGAAGGCATGACCACAGGAATGCTCGAACTCTCCGGCATCACCAAGAGCTACGGCTCTCGGCGCGTGCTCGATGACGTGTCCTTCTCGGTCGCCCCGGGGCGGCTGACGGGCTTCGTCGGCGGCAACGGCGCCGGCAAGACCACCACCATGCGGATCGTGCTGGGGCTGCTGTCGTCGGACGGCGGCCGTGTCGACCTGGACGGCGCTCCGCTGACGACCGCCGACCGCCGCCGCTTCGGCTACATGCCCGAGGAGCGCGGCCTGTACCCGAAGATGAAGGTGCTCGAGCAGATCGTCTACCTCGCCCGCCTGCACGGCTTCGGCAAGCAGGAGGCCACGGAGCGCGCGACCGCCCTGCTCACGGAGCTCGGGCTCGGCGAGCGGCTGAACGACACCATCGAGTCGCTCTCGCTCGGCAACCAGCAGCGCGCGCAGATCGCCGCGTCGCTCGTGCACGACCCCGAGGTGCTGATCCTCGACGAGCCGTTCTCGGGCCTCGACCCGCTCGCGGTCGACGTGGTCGCGGGAGTCCTGCAGGCCAGTGCCGCCAAGGGCGCATCCATCTTGTTCTCCTCCCACCAGCTCGACGTTGTCGAGCGCCTGTGCGACGACCTCGTGATCCTCGCGGGCGGCACGATCCGCGCGGCCGGTTCCCGAGACACGCTGCGCGCCGAGCACGCCCGTGACCGGTACGAGCTCGTCTCGGCCGGCGACGCCGGATGGCTGCGCACCGAGCCCGGTGTCACGGTCGTCGACTTCGAGGGCGGGTACGCGCTGTTCGACGCGGACGGCCCCGAAACGGCGCAGCGCGTGCTGCAGTCGGCCGTGCAGCGTGGCGACGTCGCCAGCTTCGCCCCCAAGCATCCGTCCCTCGCCCAGATCTTCAAGGAGGTCATCCAGTGAGCGCCCCCACCCCCGTCCGCGCCTCGAACGGCATCTGGCTCGTCGCCGAGCGCGAGATCGGATCGAAGCTGCGCAGCAAGGCGTTCCTGATCTCGACCGGCATCCTGCTGGTGCTCGCGCTCGCCGGTATCATCCTCGGTGGTTTCGCGAGCAAGAACACCGATGCGATGCCGGTCGCAGCGACCGCGGAGACCGCCTCCGCGGTCTCCGCCATCCCGAACGTCGAGGTCACCACGGTCGCCGACCAGGCTGCAGCCGAACAGCTCGTGCGCGACGACAAGGTCGACGCTGCGGTGCTCCCGGGTGATGGCCCCTCGGGCTACACGATCGTCGCGCTCCAGGAGGCGCCGGGCTCGCTCGTCTCGGCCCTGTCGATCACTCCCGAGGAAGTGATCCTGGAACCGGCGACCACCAACCCGCTGCTGCGGTACTTCATCGCGATCGCCTTCGGTCTGGTGTTCATGATGGCAGCGGCGACGTTCGGCGGCACGATCGCGCAGAGCGTCGTCGAGGAGAAGCAGACCCGCGTGGTCGAGGTGCTGCTGTCGGCCATCCCGGCGCGCACACTGCTCGCGGGCAAGGTGATCGGCAACACGGTGCTGGCGATGGGGCAGATCCTCGCCCTGGCGGCCGTGGCCACGATCGGGTTGATCGTCACAGGTCAGCGCGAGGTGCTCACGACCCTCGGGGCGCCGATCATCTGGTTCGCGGTGTTCTTCCTGTTCGGCTTCATCCTGCTGGCGGCGATGTTCGCGGCTGCGGCCTCGATGGTCTCCCGCCAGGAGGACATCGGTTCGACGACCACCCCGATCACGATGCTGATCATGGCCCCGTACATCCTGGTCATCGTCTTCAACGACAACCCGCTGGTGCTGACGATCATGTCGTACGTGCCGTTCTCGGCGCCTGTCGGCATGCCGATGCGCCTGTTCGTCGGCGAGGCCCAGTGGTGGGAGCCGCTGCTGAGCCTGGTGATCCTGCTCCTCAGCTGCGTCGCGGCCATCGTCATCGGCGCCAAGATCTACGAGAACTCGCTGCTGCGCATGGGCTCCCGGGTCAAGCTCGCCGAGGCGCTGCGCGGCTGAGGCTGCGTACCCAGCAACCCGCCCGCCCGCGCAAGGGTGCGAAAACGGAGACGATCATGCTCGTCGTCCGCGTGTCGGCACATGACACGCGGACGGCCGCATCGATCGTCTCCGTTTTCGCTTCCGGGAGCGAGCCCGGGTCAGATCACGCCGTCGGCGAGGGTGGTCGGGTTGCCGAAGCGGTGGTTCGTGATCGATACGGCCTGCTCGTGCAGGAACGGCAGCATCTCCACTCGGCCGGCACCGGTCACGGCGTGCGACCAGACCGCCACATCGGGGCTTCCGTCGAGCGCCTCATGCAGGGCCGCGGCGTCGCCGCCGACCAGCCGTACGCGGTGCCACGAGTTCGCCGCCTTGGCGTAGCGCTTGGTCCACGCCGCGTCCGACTCGTGCTTCACGGTCACACCGTGCGCACGCAACGCCTTCTCGATGCGTGCGGGCAGGGCCGGTGCCGACACCGTGAACGGGCTGCCGCTGCGCAGGGCGGCCGCGAGCACGCGGACACCGTCGACCAGCGGCGCGCTCTCGCTGATGCGCACGTCGACCGCGACCGGACGGTAGCGGAAGAGGTTGCGCTCGACCCCGAGCCCGGACTTGTCGCTCACCGCGCCGAACTCGTCGACCCAGGCGCGCTCGTCGGATGCGGCGGCGCGGTGCAGCCACTCGGCCTCGGCCGTGTCGACCTCGGAGGCCGTCGCGTCCAGCAGTGCGCCGACCGCGGGCACGACGGCCGCGCTCGGGGCGGCGGCCGGAAGCTCGGCCGGGGTCCACTCGCCGAGACCGAAGAGGTAGTTCGGGCCTCCGGCCTTGGCGCCCGCTCCGACGGCCGAGCGCTTCCAGCCACCGAACGGCTGACGCTGCACGATCGCACCGGTGATGCCGCGGTTCACGTACAGGTTGCCCGCCTCGACACGGTCGAGCCAGGTGGCGACCTCGTCGGAGTCGAGCGAGTGGATGCCGGCGGTCAGGCCGTAGTCGACAGCGTTCTGCAGGCGCAGCGCCTCGTCCAGGTCCTTCGCGTGCATGATGCCGAGCACCGGCCCGAAGAACTCGGTGAGGTGGAAGTACGAGCCCTCGCGCACGCCGGTCTTCACACCGGGCGTCCACTGCTTTCCCTCGTCGTCGAGCTTGCGCGGCTCGACCAGCCAGCGCTCGCCCTTCTCGAGCTTCGTGAGCGCGGTGAGCAGCTTGCCGCTCGCCGGCTCGATGATCGGGCCCATCTGGGTGGCGGGGTCATCGGGCAGGCCGACGCGCATCGAGGTCACGGCATCCACCAGCTGACGCTCGAACCGCTTCGAGTCGGCGACGGATCCGACGAGGATCGCCAGCGACGCTGCGGAGCACTTCTGCCCCGCGTGGCCGAACGCGCTGCGAGCCACGTCGGCGGCCGCCAGGTCGAGGTCTGCCGAGGGCGTCACGATGATCGCGTTCTTGCCGCTGGTCTCGGCGAGCAGCGGCAGGTCGGCGCGGAACGAGCGGAACAGCTGCGCGGTCTCGTACGCCCCCGTGAGGATCACGCGATCCACCGCAGGACCGGCCACGAGGCGCGTACCGAGGTCGCGCGAAGCGAGGTCGACGAGCGCGAGCAGGTCGCGCGGCACACCGGCGGCCCACAGCGCCTCGACCATCACCGCGCCGCAGCGCTGCGTGAGCTTCGCGGGTTTGATGATGACGGCCGAACCCGAGGCCAGACCCGCGAGCACCCCACCCGCGGGGATGGCGACGGGGAAGTTCCACGGCGGCGTCACCACGGTGACCTTCGACGGCACGAAGTCGGCGCCAGAGACGGTCTCGAGGTCCTTCGCGCGCTCGGCGTAGTAGTGCGCGAAGTCGATGGCCTCGCTGATCTCGGGGTCGGCCTCGGCGATGGTCTTGCCCGCCTCGTGGGCCATGATCTCGATGAGCTGACCACGGCGCGCGGCGAGCTCGTCTCCCGCGCGATGCAGCACGGCGGCGCGATCGGCGGCAGGGAGCGCTGCCCACTTCTCGGCGGCGGCGGTCGCTGCGGAGAAGATGCCGTCGAGCTCGGCATCCGTCTCGACCTTGGCGATCGCGATGGTGTCGAGGCCGAGCGTCGAGCCCACCGAGCGGCTCAGGATCTCGCGGCCCCATGCGCGGTTCGCGGCGATGGCCGGATCGGTGTCGGCCTGGTTCTCGAAGCCGGTGGTGGTTCCGGAGGGCGCCTCGGCGTCGGAATCCAGAACCGTACGGTCCTGCACGCGGTGGGGACCGGGGACGAATCCCGCCTCATCGGTCGCGAGCGCGGCCAGCGAGCGCTCGAAGCGCTCCCGCTCGCGGGTGAGCAGCGTCGGGTTCGAGGCCAGCTCGAACACGGCCGACATGAAGTTCTCGGGGCTGGCGTTCTCTTCGAGGCGGCGCACCAGGTACGCGATCGCGACGTCGAACTCGGCCGGGTTCACGACCGGCGTGTACAGCAGCAGGCGGCCGACGTCCTTGCGGACGGCCTCGGCCTGCCCGGTCGCCATGCCCAGCAGCATCTCGTACTCGACGAGCGGATCGGCGCCGGACGGGTCGGCGACCCCACGCGCCTGGGCGAGCAGCCAGGTGTAGGCGATGTCGAACAGGTTGTGGCCGGCGATGCCGATGCGCACGGCGTCCAGTCGCTCCGGGGTCATGGCCCAGTCGAGCACCCGCTTGTAGTTGGTGTCGGAGTCCTGCTTGGTGCCGTAGGTGGCGAGCGGCCAGCCGTGGATCGCCGCGTCGACCTCTTCCATCGCCAGGTTGGCGCCCTTGACGACGCGCACCTTGATCGGCGCTCCGCCCTTGGCACGGCGGGCGGCGGCCCACTCCTGCAGGTGCTGCATGGCACCGAGGGCGTCGGGCAGGTAAGCCTGCAGCACGATGCCGGCTTCGAGGTTCTCGAGCCCCGGCTGGTCGAGGATGCTCGTGAAGGCCGCGATCGTCAGGTCGAGGTCGCGGTACTCCTCCATGTCGAGGTTGATGAACTTGGCCTTGCCCTTCGCCTCGGCCTTCGCGGCGAGCTCGTAGAGCGGGGTCAGCTTCTCGACGACATCGGCCACGGCCTCGTCGAACGACCACATCGACAGCTGGCTCACGACGCTGGAGACCTTGATCGACACGTAGTCGACGTCGTCGCGGGCGAGGAAGTCGCGGGTGCCCTGCAAGCGGTGTCCCGCTTCGCGCTCGCCGAGCACGGCCTCGCCGAGCAGGTTGAGGTTGAGCCGGTTGCCGCTCTTGCGCAGCTTCGCGATCGCGGGGCCGAGCTTGGAGGGCGTGGCGTCGAGCACGAGGTGCCCGACCATGGCGCGCAGCACGCGACGCGAGATCGGCACGACCACGCCGGGGAGCTTCGGCGCCCAGAAGCCGCCCGTCTTGATCGCGGCGCGCAGGTAGCCGGGCAGCAGCGACGGGGTGATGTCGCTCAGCTCGGCGAGCTTGCGGCCGGCGACGCGCAGGTCTTCCGGACGCATCACGCCGTCGACGAAGCCGACCGTGAACGCGAGTCCGTTCGGGTCCTTGAGCACCTCGGACAGGCGCTGGGCGGCGGGCTCGACGGGGTGGGTCTCGCTCTCGACGAGCCAGCGCTTCACCAGGGCGGCGACGTCTTCGGTGCGGGGGGTGGTGGTGTCGGCGGCGACAGGCATCGGTGGGACCTTCCAAGAGAGCGCACACCGGGATTTCGTGTGCGGGCTGGTTCATTGTCCTGCCGCTCGGTAGGCTCCGTCTATCAACCGATTTGCGTGGATTCTGTTCACTCAAGCTGAACAATATCCGCAGAGCAAGGGACCATTGTGCTGGACGTCAACAGACTGCGGATGCTCGTGGAGCTCTCGCGCCGCGGAACGCTGTCGGCAGTGGCCGACGCCCTCTCGTACAGCAAGGCCTCGGTGTCGCAGCAGCTGAGCGCCCTGGAGCGGGATGTGGGTGTGCCGCTGCTGCGACGCGTGGGGCGTGGAGTGCAGTTCACGCCCCAGGGGAACGTGCTCGTCGCCGAGGCCATCGGCATCCTCGATCAGCTCGAGCACGCCGAGGTCGCCGTGGCCGAATCGCTCACCGAGGTGACCGGGACCGTGGGCATCGCGGTGTTCCAGTCGACGGCGCACTCCCTGCTCCCGCGGGCTCTCGAGGCTCTCAAGGACCGACATCCGGCCCTGCGCGTCGAGGTCACCGAGTGCGATCCGGAGACCGGGCTGGTCGGGGTGTCCAGCCGCGACTTCGACCTGATCCTCGCCGAGCAGTACCCGGGGCACACCCGACCGATCCACGCCGACCTCGACCGGGTGATGCTCGCGCACGATGCGATCGCGCTCGCCCGACGGCCCGGAGCACCACGGCATGCGGATGCGCTCGCCGAGCTCTGGTCGACGCGCGAGGAGCCCTGGGTGCTCGAACCCGCCGGCACCGCCTCCCGCGCCTGGGCCGAGCAGCTCTGCCGCACCGCGGGGTTCGAGCCCGACGTGCGCTTCGAGATCGCCGACCTCACCGCGCACGTGCGGCTGATCCATGCCGGGCTCGCGGTCGGATTGCTGCCGGAGCTCGTCTGGGCGGGCGACACCCCGACCGTCGATCTGGCACCCCTCCCCCACGAACCGCGGCGCGAGATCTTCTCCTCGGCACGGCGGGTGTCGGCCGATGCCCCCTCGATCCGCGCGGTGCGCAGTGCGCTGGCCGACGCGGCGTCGCACAATCTCCCGGTCTGAATGCACGACCTCCCTGTCCGACCGGACGCCGTTCGGCGCCGACACGGAGGAATCCCCGGGAATATGCATGCACATGCATCTGTTGGCACCCGTGTACCCGGACGAAGGAGTCCGATCCCCTCCTTCCGAAAGGTACTTCTGTGAGCACTCCCGTCATCGACCGCACCGCACCGACCGAGCACCCCGTCCTCGACGTCCTCGCCGGCCGCTGGAGCCCCCGCGCCTTCGACGCGCAGAGCTCGATCGACGAGGCCAAGCTCGCCACCGCTCTCGAGGCCGCCCGCTGGACGCCGTCCGCCAACAACACGCAGCCCTGGCGCTTCATCGTCGCCCGTCGCGGCACCGCGCTGCACGCGCAGGTCGTCGACGCCCTGATGGGCTTCAACCAGGCCTGGGCGGGCAACGCGGCCGTGCTCGTCGTCGCGATCGCCGAGACGGCCACGGCCGACGGCACCCCGATCACGCATGCCCTCTACGACCTCGGCCAGGCGGTCGCGCACTTCTCGGTGCAGGCCCACCACGACGGCCTGGTCGTGCACCAGATGAGCGGCTTCGATCCCGAGGTCGTCCGCGAGTTCGCCGACCTCGAGGAGCGCTTCGTGCCCTTCACGGTCTTCGCCGTCGGCGAGTTCGGCGACATCGAGGCTCTGCCCGAGGTGCTGCAGGAGCGCGAGGTCGCTCCGCGCGTACGTCGCCCGATCGCCGAGACGGTCATCCTCAGCGCCTGACCTCCGCGCTCTCGACACCTCTGCACCGACGGGGCCTCCGGATTGTCCGGGGGCCCCGTTAGCGTGTGCGGATGGACCTCCTCCGCATCACCGGCGCGCGGACGAACAATCTCCGCGACGTCTCCGTCGACGTTCCCAAGAAGCTGCTGACCGTCTTCACCGGCGTCTCGGGTTCGGGCAAGTCGTCCCTCGTGCTCGACACGATCGCCGCCGAGGCGCAGCGACTCGTCAACGACTCCTATTCGACCTTCATCCGTGCCCGGCTGCCGCAGATGCCCGCACCCGACGTGCAGGCCATGGACGGGCTGACCTTCACGGTCCTGATCGACCAGCGGCGGTTCACGGGCAACGCGCGCTCGACCGTGGCGACCGCGACCGACCTGGCATCGCTGGTGCGCCTGGTCTTCTCACGCGTCGGCGAGCCCTCCGCCGGCTACTCCCCCGCCTACTCGTTCAACGACCCGTCCGGCATGTGCCCGACCTGCGAAGGCCTCGGCACGGTGTACGACATCGACATCGACGCGCTGATCGACCCTGAGAAGAACATCGACGAGGGACCGGTCCGGTTCAGCCTGTTCCGCCCCGGGGTGTACCGGTGGAAGCGCTTCGCGTACTGCGGACTGTTCGACCGCCAGAAGCCGCTCAAGGACTACACGGCCGAGGAGATGGACCAGTTCCTCTACGCCGACAAGCTCAAGCTCGACGACCCCGATCCGCGGTTCCCGCAGAGCGCCCGGTTCGACGGGGTGATCACGCGCATGCGCGATGTGTTCCTGAAGCAGCGCCCGGTGAAGATGTCGGCCTCGGTGCGCGAGGAGCTCGACCGGCTCGTGACACATCACACATGCCCGGACTGCCACGGTGCGCGGGTGAACGCGGCAGCGCGGGAGAGCCTGATCGACGGACGCTCGATCGTGGACTGGATGCGCATGCCCGTGTCCGACCTGCATGCCCTGCTCGACGAGTTCGACGATCCCCGCGTCGCCCCGGCCGTCGACGGTGTCCGCCACGTGCTCGATGCCCTGCTCTCGGTCGGCCTCGGCTATCTCACACTCGACCGCGAATCGGCCACGCTGTCCGGCGGCGAGGCTCAGCGCGTCAAGATCGTGCGCCACCTCGGCAGCGCCCTCACCGACGTCACCTACGTGTTCGACGAGCCCAGCACCGGATTGCACCCCGCCGACATCCAGCGGCTGGTGGCCCTGCTGCAGCGGCTGCGCGACGCCGGCAACACCATCCTCGTGGTCGAGCATCATCCGCAGGTGATCGCGGTCGCCGATCACGTCGTCGACCTCGGGCCGGGGGCGGGCTCCGGCGGCGGCATCGTGCAGTTCGAGGGCACCCCCGCAGCGCTCCGCGCCGCCGACACCCTCACGGGGCGTGTGCTCGCCGAGCCGCTGACGATCCGTGCGACGACGCGGACTCCCTCGGGCCGCGTCACCGTGCGGAATGCGCGCGCGCACAACCTCCGCGGGTTCGACGTCGACATCCCGCTCGGCGTGCTCACCGCCGTCACGGGGGTCGCGGGGTCGGGCAAGAGCTCCTTTGCGACCGCCGAGCTGCCGCGCCAGCACCCGGAGTTCACGGTCGTCGGGCAGGACCCGCTGCGGGGCGGAGCGCGGTCGACGACGCTGAGCATGCTGCGTATCGCCGATACCGTGCGCGAGGTGTTCGCGCACGCTTCAGGGCTCGATGCCTCCTGGTTCAGCTTCAACTCCCGTGGGGCGTGCCCTACCTGCCGCGGCCGTGGACACATCACGACCGAGCTCGCATTCCTCGACGACGTCTCCCTCCCGTGCGATGCCTGCGGAGGGCTGCGTTTCAATGAGACCGCGCTCGGCGTGCAGGTCGACGGCTCCTCGATCGCCGACGTGCTGGCGTCGACGCCGGCCGACGTCAGCGCGCTCTTCTCCGACCACCCGGACGTGGTCGACGCGCTGGACTGGGTGCAGCGCACCGGCCTGAGCTACATCCCGGTCGGACGCTCGCTCGACACCCTCTCCGGCGGCGAGAAGCAACGGCTGCTGCTGGCCCGGCACCTCAGCGAACCGCAACGCGATCGCGCCGACCGCATCATCCTCGACGAGCCGACCTCAGGACTGCATCCGACCGACGTCGACACCGTCAACGCCCTCTTCGACGATCTGCTCGACGAGGGGGCGACGCTGGTCGTGGTCGAGCACAATCTGCGCGTGGTCGCCCGCGCCGACCACGTCGTCGACATCGGTCCGGGTGCCGGTTCCGATGGCGGTCAGCTGATCTTCACCGGCACTCCGGCAGAGATCTCGGGCGACGACGACTCCCTCACCGGTCGGGCGCTCGCGGCTGCGTCTCGCCTGCACCCCTGAAGCAGGGCGCATCAGACGGGCAGAGGGACCCGCGGATCATCCACGGGTCCCTCTGCTATGCGTCTCAGCTCAGCCCTTGAGCAGCTCAGTCCTCGAGCAGCTCAGTCCTCGAGCAGCTCAGTCCTCGAGCAGTTCGGCCTCGATCACGTCGTCTTCCTCCGGCTCGGGGTCGGGCGTCGTCGAGGTGAGCACGAGGCCCGCCCCGTCGGCGGCCACGTCGACCCGCACGGTGTCGCCGTCGTGCACGTTGCCCGAGAGCAGCGCGGTGGCGAGCTTGTTCTGCACCTCGCTCTGGATGAGGCGGCGCAGCGGTCGCGCACCGAACATGGGGTCGTACCCGCGCTCGGCGAGCCAGGCCCGCGCATCGGGGGTGACGGCGAGTGTGAGGCGACGGTCGCGCAGCCGGTCGTGCAGCTGGTCGACCGAGAGCTCCACGATCTGGGCGAGGTCGTCCTCGCTCAGGGCCGAGAACATCACGATGTCGTCGAGTCGGTTCAGGAATTCCGGACGGAATGCCTGCCGCACGAGGGCCATGACCTGATCGCGCTTCTCATCGGGTGCGAGCACCGGGTCGATGAGGATCGGCGATCCCAGGTTCGACGTGAGGATCAGGATCACGTTCGAGAAGTCGACCGTGCGCCCCTGACCGTCGGTCAGGCGACCGTCGTCGAGCACCTGCAGCAGCACGTCGAACACCTCGGGGTGCGCCTTCTCGACCTCGTCGAGCAGGATCACGCTGTACGGGCGACGTCGCACGGCCTCGGTCAGCTGACCGCCCTGCTCGTATCCGATGTATCCGGGAGGGGCACCGACGAGTCGCGAGACCGAGTGCTTCTCGCCGTACTCCGACATGTCGATGCGCACCATGGCGTGCTCGTCGTCGAAGAGGAACTCGGCCAGCGCCTTGGCCAGCTCGGTCTTTCCGACACCGGTGGGGCCGAGGAACAGGAACGATCCGGTCGGCCGACCGGGGTCGCTGATACCCGCACGCGAACGGCGCACGGCGTCCGATACGGCCTTCACGGCGTCCTTCTGACCGATCAGGCGCTTGCCGAGCTCCTGCTCCAGGTGCAGCAGCTTCTCGCTCTCGCCCTGCAGCAGACGCCCGACAGGGATACCCGTCCACGCGGCGATCACGGCGGCGATGTCCTCGTCGGTGACCTGTTCGTTGACCATGCGGGGTTCCGCCGGCGTCGCGGCCTCGGCCTGCTCGGCCTCGGCGATGTCGCGCTCCAGACGCTTGATGGTCTCGTACTCCAGCTTCGAGGCCTTCGTGTAGTCGGCGTTGCGCATGGCGAGGTCACGCTGGGTGATCGCGTCGTCGAGCTGCTTCTTCAGCTCACCGACCCGGTTCAGCCCCTGCCGCTCGCGCGCCCACCGGGCCTCGAGCTCGGCGAGCTGCTTCTCCATGCCGACGAGTTGCTCGCGCAGGGCACTCAGACGCTCCTTGGAGGCGGCGTCCTTCTCCCGCTTGAGCGCGAGCTCTTCGAGCTTCATGCGGTCGACCTGGCGCTTGAGCTGATCGATCTCGACCGGAGACGAGTCGATCTCCATCTTCAGCCGCGACATCGACTCGTCGATCAGGTCGATCGCCTTGTCCGGAAGCTGGCGCGCGGGAAGATAGCGGCTCGAGAGCGCGGCGGCGGCGACGAGGGCGCTGTCGGAGATCGTGACCCCGTGGTGGGCCTCGTAGCGACCCTTGAGTCCACGGAGGATCGCGATCGTGTCCTCGACCGAGGGCTCTCCGACGTAGACCTGCTGGAAGCGGCGCTCGAGTGCGGCGTCCTTCTCGATGAACTCGCGATACTCGTTGAGAGTGGTCGCGCCGATCAGGCGCAGTTCACCGCGGGCCAGCATGGGCTTGAGCATGTTGGAGGCCGCGACCGACCCCTCGCCACCGCCGGCACCCATCAGCACGTGCAGCTCGTCGATGAACGTGATGACCTGTCCGTCGGACTCGGTGATCTCCTTGAGCACCTGCTTCAGCCGCTCCTCGAACTGCCCGCGGTACATGGCGCCGGCCACGAGGGCGGAGATGTCGAGGGTGACCAGCTCCTTGTCCTTGAGGGACTCGGCGACATCGCCCGCGACGATGCGCTGGGCGAGTCCTTCGACGACGGCGGTCTTGCCGACGCCCGGCTCACCGATCAGCACGGGGTTGTTCTTCGTGCGGCGGGTGAGCACCTGACTGACGCGACGGATCTCGCTGTCTCGTCCGATCACGGGGTCGAGCTTGCCCTCGCGGGCGCGGTCGGTCAGGTTGATGCCGAACTGCTCGAGGGCGGACTGCTGCTCTTGGTTCTGGTTGCCGGTCTGCGGGGTGGTCATGCGCTCCTCCTTGGAGATGCTCCTTCTGGTCGTCTCCCGCCTGCCGGATCGGGAGGCGGGATCAAAGTTGAGTTGTGTTGACTCAAGTTTAGCACTCGCCGAGATTCTCCTCCAGTCCGTTCCCCCGCCCGCCGTCGCCGATCCTGCGCTCAGCGCTCGCGCTCGACGGCATCCCAGATCGCCGCCGCGACGGCGCGCTTGGACCCCGATGCCACCCCGGCGTCGACACCACCCGGTCCGAGAATGTGCACCGCGTTCTCGGCGGACTCGAACCCGCGCTCCCAGCCGACCTCGTTCACCACCAGCAGGTCGACGCCCTTGCGCTGCTGCTTGCCGCGCGCGCGGGCGAGCAGTTCGGCTTCGTCCTCCGGGGTCTCCGCCGCGAAACCGACGACGAGCTGCCCCGGTCGGCGTGACGAGGCGAGCGCCGCGACGATGTCCTCGTTCTCGACCAGCTCGATGGCCGGTATCCCGCCGCCCTCCTTGGTGAGCTTGCGGTCCGACACCTCGACCGGGCGGTAGTCCGCGACCGCCGCGGCCATGACGACCACGTCGGCGTCGGCGGATTCCCGCTTCATCGCCGCGGAGAGCTCCGCCGCCGCGCCGACCGGCACGATGCGGATCGACGGATGCCGCACCTCGGCGAGCACATCGCCCGAGATGTTGGCCGAGACCAGGGTGACCTCGGCGCCGCGCGCGGCGGCTTCGGCCGCGAGAGCCGCGCCCTGCCTGCCGCTGGAGCGGTTGCCCAGGAAGCGCACGGGGTCGATCGGCTCCCGCGTGCCGCCGGCCGACACCACGACCCGCACCCCGGCGAGGCCACCGGGGGCCAGCAGCGCCTGCGCCGCGGCGAAGATGTCCTCCGGCTCCGACATGCGGCCGGGTCCACTGTCACCGCCGGCGAGCTCTCCGTCGGCCGGGCCGACGATGTGGACGCCGCGCTCACGCAGCGTGGCGATGTTCGCCTGTGTCGCGCGATTCCGCCACATCTCCGCGTGCATCGCCGGAGCGATCAGCACCGGGGCCTCGGTGCTGAGCAGCGTGGTGCCCAGCAGGTCGTCGGCGAGGCCCGCGGTGATCTTCGCGAGGGAGTTCGCGGTCGCGGGTGCCACGATCACCAGCTCGGCGGCTTGACCGAGAGCCACGTGCCGCACCTTCGCCACATCCTCGTGCACGCTCGTGGTGACCGGGTGCCGACTGATCGCCTCCCATGTGGGCAATCCCACGAAGCGCAACGCATCCTCGGTGGGCACCACGGTCACGTCGTGCCCACCCTTCGTGAGCAGGCGCACGAGGTGCACCGTCTTGTACGCGGCGATGCCGCCCGTGACTCCGACGACGATGTTCACGTCTCGATTCTGCCCCAGCATCCGCCGCCATGGGCCGACACCTCATCCCCGACCTAGACTGGGGTCCGTGTGCACGGTCGTGATCGATGTCGAGAATGCCGGATCCGCACGTCTTCTCGCGGTCCGCGATGAAGACCCGCTACGCGCATGGGACTCGCTCGGAGCCTGGTGGCCGGAGGACTACCCCGGCGTGGTCGGGATCCGCGATCGCCGCGCCGGTGGCGCCTGGCTCGCCGCGAACCCCGCCGAACGTCGGCTCGCCGTGCTGCTGAACCGCGCCGACGTGGGCGGCCTTCCCGATGCGCGCGCCGTCTCTCGTGGCGCTCTCGCGCTGGAGTCGGTGAGCGGTCGCTCCCCCGTCGCCCCGCTGGCCATGCACGGCTTCAACCTGCTCGAGGTGCGCCCCGAGGGTGCACGGGTGCTGTCGTGGGACGGTGTCGAGCTGCGCGAGACGACCATCGATCCCGGCACGCACATGATCGCGCATGACGACCTCGACGACGCGACGACCCCGCGCATCGAGGCCTGGCTGCCGGAGTTCCGCGCCCTGGGACCGACGGCGGACAGCGACGACTGGACGACGGAGTGGACCGCGCTGCTCGCCTCCTCGACCGCGCTGCCCGCGGAGGATGACCGGGCGATCATCCGCGACAACCGTCCGCATGGCTACCCCACGCAGTCGCTGCTGTACTGCATCGCCACGGTGACCCCCGGCGGCGTCGAGGTGAACGACGTCACGCTCCCCTCGCCGGCCCACTGGACTGAGTAGCGGACCGAGTAGCGGACCGCCGAGGAGCCGATACCCGCTCAGGCGGCGGGAACAGCCGACTCCTCGGCACAGGAGAACCGCGCGCGATAGGCCGTGGGAGTGAGGCCGAGCACCCGGGCGAAGTTCTGCCGCAGCACGGCCGCCGAGCCGAACCCGCATTCGTCGGCGATGTGCTCGAGCGGCAGGTCGGTGCGCTCCAGCATCCGCTGCGCATGGATGATGCGCTGACGCGCCAACCAGGCCGCGGGTGTCGCGCCGTACTCGGCCTTGAACCGACGGGCGAAGGTGCGCGGTGACATCAGGGCCTTGGCCGCCAGCTGATCGACGCCGAGGTCGTCACGCAGGTGCTCGACCGCCCAGTCGGCGACGGCCGCGAGCGAGTCGGTGGGAACCACGGGGATCGGGCGATCGATGAACTGCGCCTGCCCGCCGTCGCGCTGCGGCGGCACGACCATGCGGCGGGCGATGCGGTTGGTGAGCTCCGCTCCCACCTCCTGCCGCAGCAGGTGCAGGCACGCGTCGATCCCGGCGGCCGTGCCCGCGCTCGTGATGATCTTGCCGTCCTGCACGAACAGCACGTCTGGGTCGATGTCGATCTGCGGGTACATGTCGGCCATGACGTGCGCGTACATCCAGTGCGTGGTGGCGCGCCGACCGTCGAGCACTCCTGCGGCGGCGAGGATGAACGACCCGCTGCACACGCTCATCACCCAGGCGTCGCGTGCCACCGCGTGACGGGCGAGGTCGAGCAGGAGCGGATCGATGTCGCCCCACCTCTCCCGAGGGAGCGGGCAGAACACGACGAGGTCGGCGTCGTAGGCGAAGGTCAGATCGTGCTCGACGTTGACCGAGAAGCCGATCTTCGAGGTCACGACACCGGCACGGGGGGCGACGATGCGGAAGTCGAAGTTCGGCACGCCGTCGTCGGCGCGGTCGAGGCCGAATGCCTCGCAGGCCACGCCGAACTCGAAGGGCGCGAACCCGTCCTGGATGACGCAGGCGACCGTCTTCATACTCACTCCTGTTGGCAGTTTTCCGACGTTCATAGTCTATTCTGCCACTCGTGGCTGTTCGACATCGAACGTAGCGTTTCTGCCATGGTACTCCTCATCGCACTCCTCCTCCTCGCTGCGTGGGCCACCGTCGCCACCATCATCGAACTGCGCCGGGACGGCTACCGACGCACCCCCACCGATTGGACGCGCGTCGCCGGCCGCGACGTCGGCCACCAGGCCGAGTCCGGGCACGTCTATCGCTGATCGCCTGCCGCCGATCCTCGCAGCGGCGGCTACGCTCGTCGTCATGAGCGAGCCTCAGCAGCCTCCCGTCCCGACCGCGCATCTGCCCGCCGCACCGCAGTATCCGGCCGCAGCGCAGTATCCGGCCGCAGCGCAGTATCCGGCCACGCCGCAGCGCTCGACCCCGCCGCCTCCGTCTCCTGCACCCGCGCCCGACGGCTCACCTCCCTCCTCGATGGCTTCCTCGACGCCCTATCCACCGTCGTCTCCGACGGCGTATCCGGCGTCCGCTCCCGGATGGCAGGCGTACGCACCGGCGCATCCCGCGTTCCCCGGCCAGGCGATACCCCCGGCGCAGGCCCGCACCGGCAACCCGCTCGCGGTCGCGGCGTTCGTGATCGCGGTGGCCACTCTCGCGGTCAACCTGTTCAGCTCCGTCGCCCGGCCGTTCGTCTACGGCGGTGATGGCGGATTCGCGTTCATGCTCGCGTTCGACAACGGCATCGGAATCCTCAGCTTCTTCGCCTACGTCGTCGCCCTCGTGCTGGGGTTGATCGCGGTGCGCCGGCCCACGAATCGGCTGCTCACGGGCATCGCCGTCGGCATCGCGGGGGCCGGTGCCATCGGGATCGCCGTCACCGGACTGACGATCGCCCTGTACCAGTACCTCTGAGACGGCACCTACCTCTGAGACGGCGCCGGTTCAGCTGTCGGCGCGAACCCTCCGGTAGACCTCGACCATCGCCGCCGTGCGCGACGACTGCCGGAAGGCTTCGGCCACTTCGGGGAGCGGGGTGGGTGCGGTGCCCGCGGCGATATCGGATGCGGCCTGCCGCAGCGTCTCGGCGAGTGCTGCCGTGCGCTGGGCTTCGAGGTCTCGTCCGCTCGCCGACTCCTCGGCATCCGGAACGGCCCAGAGTCCGCCGCCGAGCTCCGCCGCGATGTCGGGGTCGCAGATCACCGACGGGGTTCCGAGCGTCGCCGCCTCGAACGGGGTCATGCCCTGGGTCTCGAAGCCGATCGACGTCTGCACGAGGGCATCGGCCGCGGCGATCCGCGCCAGCGTCTGCGGGTAGGTCAATCGGCCGGCGAATCGGATGCCCCCACGCCCGCGCACGATCTTCTCTGCCGCGGAACGCTGCGCTCCGCCGCCGATGATCTCGAGATCCGCATCGATGCCGGAGGCGATGAACGCTTCCAGGAACGGGAGCAGTCGCTTCTCGGGGCTCATCCGGCCGAGCCACACGAAGCGCGGGCGTCCCGGCGTGCGGTCTGCGGGTCCGGCGGCGAGCGTCTGCGCGCGGAGGTCGTCGTCGATGCCGTTCCAGATCACGTCCACGTGCGGGAAGACATCGTGCTGTTCGAGGCGGCGGGCGAAGTGCGTCGAGGGCGCGGTGACGGCGGATGCTCCGGCGGCGAGTCCTCGCAGGAACGCCCAGCCGTCGGTGCCGGGCACGGGGACTCCGATGCCGCGCATCGCGATCCGGCGCCAGATGTTCAGCGCCGCCAGCACCGGCCCGTGCAGCGGGGTGACGGCGGCGATGCCGACGTCGACGCGGTTGTGCATGGTGTGCACGACCGGGATGCCGTGGCGCTGCGCGTAACGGTGCCCGATGAACGCGCCCCAGAAGTCGGCCTGCACGTGCACCAGATCCACCGCGGGACGATGGGTCATGGCTTTGTCGAGGAAGCGGTCGCTCCCACGCCCCGGCCAGCTCATCGCGTACTCGCGATCCGTCGTGATCGGCATCGACGGCAGGTCGATGTACGCGCCGCCGTGCGAGCCGGATGAACGGCGCGACCCGTGCATCTTCGGGGCGACCACCGTGACGATGTGACCGGCACGCTCGAGGAACTCCCGCTGGAGCCGCATCGACACCTGCGCACCGCCGAGCGAGTCGAGGTGCTGGTCGCCGAAGAAGACGATGTGCATGCGTGCTACTCCGCCGCCGGCGCGTCACCGCGGCGTGATCGGATGGGGGTACCGTGCATGGGCGCTACTCCGGCAGCGGCTCGTCGCGATACAGCGCCTCGAAGGTGTCGAGGGTGCGGTTGATGTCGTGGATGGCGACGCCGTCGAGCGATGCCTGCTGCATCCGCTGGTATTCCGCGGGCTCCGCCGTGAGCACGTCGGTGAGGCGCGCGGCGAGCGCATCGACGTTCCCCGGCTCGAACAGGTATCCGTTCTCGCCGTGGTGCACGAGGTGCGGAAGGGCGACGGCGTCCGCGGCGACGATCGGCAGAGCCGAGGCCATGGCCTCCATCGTCGCGATGGACTGCAGCTCGGCGATCGAGGCGATCACGAACAGGCTCGCGCGCGACAGCAGGGCGCGGAGCTCTTCATCGCTCGTCCGTCCGTGGAAGGTCACACGGTCGGCGAGTCCGAGCTGCGCGGTCAGGTGCTCCAGCTGCTTGCGCTGATCGCCGCCGCCCACGATGTCGAACGTCGTCTCCAGCGCCGGGTCGAGTTTCGTCATCGCCTTGAGGATGACCTCGACCTGCTTCTCGGCGGTGAGCCTGCCGACGAAGATGATCCGGTTCTCGTCGCGCGGGGCGATCACCGGCGTGTACTGCGTGCGGTCGATGCCGCAGCTGACCGGGATCACATCCTTCACCTCGACGGTCTTCTCGAGGAAGTCGGCGGCGCGACGGGTGGGAGTGGTGATCGCGCGGGTCATGTCGAAGGTGCGCTTCGCATCGGCCCAGGCGAACTTGAGGACCAGGTCGTCGATGAACTTCGGCATGGTCGTGTGGTCGAGAATGTTCTCGGCCATGACGTGGTTCGTGGCGATGACCGGGATCCCGCGCTCGTGCGCGATGTACGCGAGACCGCGGCCGATCACGATGTGCGACTGGATGTGCACGACGTCGGGCTGCACATGGTCGAGGACCTTGCGGGCGTAGTGCTTCGAGCGCCACGGCCACACGAAGCGCAGCCAGTCGTGCGGCGCCCAGCGCAACGACGGCAGACGGTGCAGCGTCATCGGCTCGCCCTCGATCACCTCGGTGTGCGGCTGCGCACGGCGATAGGCCTGGTTGGGGGCGACGACATGCACGTCGTGGCCGCGCTGCACGAGGCCGGCGGCGAGACGCTCGGCGAACCGGGCGGCGCCGTTGATGTCGGGCGCGAACGTGTCGCAGCCGATCACGATCTTCAATGGTCGGGGCGCGGGTTCGGCGGCGGGGCCGCTCGACGGATCGATCGGATCGTCGGAGGAGGTCACAGACATGCTGCCTTACGATGTGGCGGCCAAGGGAAAGCCCTGGTCGGGCGCTGGCCACTCTACCCGAGGGCCCTGTTCGCGCGGCCGAGGCGTACCGGGCATCCCTCAGGTGCAGCCGATACCGTGGAGCCATGCGACTGACTGCCGACGCCGATCCCCAGCTGTGGATTCCCGTGACGGACTCGCTCGGCTGGAAGGGCCGCCGCCACCGCAAGGCCGCGATCCGGATGCTGCTCGGTCAGGTCAATGCGGCCGTGGGGGCGACGGAGCGGCCGGGCTCGAAGTTCGGCGCGTGGGCGATGAGCCAGGCGGCGCCGTTGCTCATGAAGCGGGCAGACGGACGCGTGCTGGTGTGGACGTGGAAGGCCGAGCCGGAGCTTGTCGTGGCGATGGCGACCGCACAGGTCCTGACGCCGGATGTGCGCATCGCGCGGGCCTCGATGCCGATGGACTACGACGACACGGAGTCGTTCCCCACCCGGCTCGGCGTGGGCGAGAAGCTGCTGGTACCGATGCCGCCGTCGCCGGCGTCGCCGCCGTTCGCGACGTACACCTGGGACACCGGGACCCACCTGGTGACCCTGACCGCGGTGTGCAGCGACAAGGAACGGTTCGGCACGCTGATCGGCGCGCTCGACGATCTGGCGCGCAGCCTCCGCATCGCCGACGACCTCACCGGCGGCGAATCGCCCGACGTGCTGCGCCTCGATCCGGCCTGAGCGCGGAAGCGGCTCGGTTCAAGACGATTCCGCCGGTGGTTGCCACAGCTCGATCGCGAGACCTTCGGGATCGTGGATGCGGGCGAACGTCCCGTACTCCTCGGTGTTCCACTCGTCTCGGCGCTCCACCGGGATGCCCTCGGATTCCAGCCTCACGGCGAGCTGTTCGATGTCGGTGACGCGCAGGTTCAGCATGAACTGCTGGTCGGCGGTGAAGTAGTCGCTGTCGGCGGGGAACGGCGCGAAGACGGTCATCCCCGCGTCCTGCTGCCAGGTGCCGGTGTGACCGGCGCTGATGCCGAGATGCTGCTGATACCACGTGGCCCGTGCCTCCGGATCCCTGCTGCGGAAGAAGAGGCCGCCGATCCCCGTCACGTCTGAAGTCATGCTCCCGTTCTAGCGCATCACTGCCACGTCGATGCTATGGAAACATTGCCGACGTGGGAAATGCATCGAGGAGACGGGAGCAGAGACAGCGGAGAGCCGTGTCTGGTGCGATTCGCCCCACGCAAAGCCGCGAGGCCATCATCGAAGGGCCTCGCTCGTCGCTCATCGTCGGGAGTGACCTCAGAGCTGAAGTCGTTCAGCCATGCGGACTGTGCCGAACGGTCAAGCCGTTGGTCCTGGGGCACGTCACGCCGAAGTGGGCAGCCCGCTGGGCGAAGAACGAAGGCGGGCTGCTCGGCGTCTACAACTCTCGCGGCGTCGTCACGAAACGACAGGACTTCATCAAGAGCTACCTGTTCTGCCGGGAGTGTGACCAGCGGTTGGGAGATGCCGAGCGCTACCTCTCCACCCTGACCAGCGGCACAACCCCAGCGCTCACATCCATCTCTGTCACGGCGTCGCCGTCCGACGGCGACGTCCTTTTGGCTGGTGTCGACACGACGCTTGTGAAGAGGGCGCTTGCGGGGATCGTCTTGAAGGCACATCTCTCACCAGCGACGCTCTACTCCCGAAACTCGCTCTCACGCGGCGAGACCAATGAGCTGGTGAAGATGATCGTGTCCGACGTCTACCCTGCGAGCCGACTCGCCGTGGAGGGCTATCGGCTCGCCAACACGGTCATACCGGATGTCAACCCACGGGCACAGGCCAACATCGTCCAGTTCCGGGGATTCGGGGGTTGCCTCTCACATATCGTTCTGGCCGGGTGGCATTTCACGGCGTTCCTGGGACCTGCGGCGCGGTGGATCGAGGACACCGCACAGGTCCTGGGTGAATCCGCCGCCTGGCACCTCGGCATGGACACGTATTGGCGTACCGGCATGAATGAGTGGATCGATGAGAACGACGACACACTCTCGTCGGGAGACATGGTCCCCGATCGACCGATCGAGGACCATGAAGATTGCCCGTGCGGTTCGGGCCTTCCATTCGCCGACTGCTGCTCAGGAATCTGGCTCCCGTCGGATACTTCATGGAAGCGCCCCCGGTTAGAGACCATCTCGTCTCGCAGCGGATCGCCGGGGACGCCCGCGGCCGGACATGGTTCCGATCCAGCGAGCTCGACGGGGCTTTGATCGCGAGGGAGCGCCGCGAGCGAGGACCGCGCCGCCTGGCCGACGTCCACGTCCGCGCCTCTCTCATTCCAGCCCGCGCTCCGCGAGCCACTTCTTCGCGACGCGGGAGGGCGCCCGCGCCAGCCACGCATCGGTGATGATTTCCTCGATCCGGGCGCGGTCGACGGCGTCGAGACGCACGAGCAGTCCGGGGTAGCCCTCGAAGTGCGGGATCGTGAACAGGGCATCGGGTTCGGCGGCGAGCAGCGCCTCCTTCTCCTCGAGGTCGGCGACGCGCACCGCGAGCACCGTTCCCGCCGGCCAGTCACGTCCGAGCTCCGCCAGCTGCCGCAGGTCGGTCGCGCTCGGGCCGCGGAGCCACGCGAACTGCCCGCTCTTCAGCCGCCACGCCGCCTCGCCGGTGTGGCCGCTCACCGATTCCTCGGCTTCCGGGAGGGCGAGGGCGATCGCCCGCACGTCGTCGATGTTCGCCATCACGCCATCGTCCTCCCGGGCACCGGTCGCCACAACCGGCAGGCACGCGAGATCAGGCACTTCCGCGGACATTCCGCCTGATCCCGCGCTTCCGCCTGATCACACTTCGCTCAGCGCACGATGCGCAGCGTCCGCACCTCGAACGGGCGCAGCCGCAGCTCGCCACCGATCCGCGCCTCGTCGATGTCGTCCTCGATCAGACTCACCTCGCGCAGCTCTCGGTGTGCGAACCCGACCGACAGCTCACCGACCGCGCGACGGCCGAGCGCCTCGTACACACGCACGATCACATCACCCGAGCCGTCGTCCGCCAGCTTGACGGCCGACACGACGATCCCCTCGCCCTGCACGGAGACGAGCGGTTCGACCTCCCGCTCACCGCGCACGATCGACGGGAGGGTGTTGATCCGGATGCCCTCGGCCGTGGCGATCGCGGCATCCGCACCGATCACGAAGCCGACCTCGATCTCGTGGACGCCGTGGTCGGTGTCGGGGTCGGGGAACCGCGGCGCCCGCAGCAACGAGAGCCGCACCGTCGTGGTCACGGCATCGTCCGAGACCTCGCGCGACGTGTCGTAGCCGTAGATCGAGTCGTTCACGAGGGCGGCGCCGAAGTCCTGCTCGCGTACGAGCACGAATCGGTGCATCGACGTCTCGAACTTCGCGGCCTCCCAGCTGGTGTTGGTGTGCGTCACGCGCGACTGGAACCCGAACTGGGTCTCGGCCTCGGTGTGCGCGGCGTGGATGTCGAGCGGGAAGGCGAGCTTGAGCAGCTTCTCGGTCTCGTGCCAGTCGACCTCGTTGCGCAGCAGCACGGTGCGCGAATCCGGAGCGAGGAGCATCGTCTGGGTGATCGTCGACTCCGAGAACGCACGGACGACCACGATCTGCGCGACGCCGTTCACGACCGAGGCCTCGATCGACGAGACCCCGGTGAGGTCGTCGACGCTGTTGCGGTAGTACCGGTCGATGTCCCACGCGTCCCACATGTTCGGGAAGTCCTGGTGCAGCTGGAACAGGTTCGCGGCCTTGCCCGGCGCGACGGCGTCACGCCCGGAGGCCTTGTCGACCGCCAAGACGATGAGTCCCTCGGCCGAGACGAGCACCGACACGAGCTCGTTCTCCAGGCGCCAGCCGCCGTTCTCTTCCGTGAGCGACACCGGTGCTGCCGTGGGCTCGGCGACGAACGCCGCCCCGAGCGCGCGGCCGCCCTTCGTGGCATACCCGACGGACGTCGGCTCGAAGCGCAGTGCGCGATCACCGTCGCCGGCGAGCGAGCGGCGGGCGGCATCGGCGATGTCGCGCGCGTCCGACAGCACATCCGACAGCACCGCGACGGCCTCGCGGTGCACCCACGCGATCGAGGTGCCGGGCAGGATGTCGTGGAACTCGTGCAGCAGCACGGCCTGCCACAACCGGTCGAACTCGGCCTGCGGGTAGTCGGCGCCGGTGCGCACGGCATCGGTCGCGGCCCACAGCTCGGCCTCGATCAGCGCGTGCTCGGCCCAACGGTGCAGCGCCTTCGTGGCGTGCTGGCTGGTGAGCGTGCCACGGTGCAGCTCGAGGTACAGTTCGCCGACCCACACGGCCGGATTCGGCAGCTCCGCCTTCGCCGCGTCGAAGAAGACGTCCGGGTGCTCCCACACCACCTGCGCACTGCCCTCGAGGTCGCGCAGGCGCTCGGCCTTGCCTGTCATCTCCCGGGTGGTGCCACCGCCGCCGTCGCCCCAGCCGACCGGAGCGATCGACCGCGAGCTGAGGCGGTTCTCCTTGAACTGGCGCGACGCCTTCGCGACCTCCATGCCGCTCAGCTGCGAGTTGTACGTGTCCATCGATGGGAAGTGCGTGAACACCTGCGAGCCGTCGATGCCCTCCCAGAGGAACGAGTGGTGCGGGAAGACGTTCTGCTGGTTCCACGAGATCTTCTGCGTGAAGAACCACTCGAAACCGGCACGGCGCATCAGCTGCGGCAGGGCGGGCGAGTAGCCGAAGCTGTCCGGCAGCCAGACCCCCTTCGAGCGGATGCCGAACTCGCGCTCGAAGAACCGCTGCCCGTGCGAGAACTGCCGCACGAGCGATTCGCCGGTCGGCATCACGGTGTCGGACTCGACCCACATGCCGCCCAGCGGCAGGAATCGCCCGGAGGCGACAGCGGCCTTGACCCGCTCCCACACCTCGGGGCGGTGCTCCTTGATCCAGGCGTACTGCTGCGCGCTGGACATGCCGTACTGGAACTCGGGCTGCTCGTCGATGAGCGTCGTCATCGACGAGGTCGTGCGTGCGACCTTTCGGATCGTCTCGCGCACCGGCCACAGCCAGGCCGAGTCGATGTGCGCGTGCCCGACGGCCGAGATGCGGTGCGCACTCGCCTCGGCCCGAGCGGCCAGCACCTCGGCGAGGCGGGCGCGGGCGTCGGGAGCGGTCTGCACGATGTGCTGCAGATCGAGCACGTCGAGGGCATCGTCCATGGCCTGCAGGATGCGCATGCGGCGGGGCGACGTCGCCGGCAGCTCGGCCTGCAGCTCGAACAGCACCTCGAGGTCGAGGGACAGGTCGAAGACCTCCTGCTCGAACACGGCCAGGTCCATCCGCCGCGCGCGGTAGAGCGGTTCCTTCGAGGAGGTGAGGATGTCGCCCTCCTGCGTGGGCAGGAAGGGGTGGTAGTCGAGGAGCACCGGGTTGGACGCGGCCTCGAGGTACAGCTCGACGGGCTCATCTCCCGCAGCCGTCTCGGCGATCGGAACCCACTGGTTGCGCGGATTGATGCTCTTCACGGGAATCGGGTCGCCGTCCGCGCCACCCGGGCGATAGGCCAGGGCCTCGCACTGGAAACCGGTCATGTTCACGTCGAAGCCGAGGTCGATGAGAGCTTCGACACGCCGCCCCGCCCATTCGGACGGCACCCGACCGGTGAGCTTGAACCAGGTAGTGCCCCACGCGGGACCCCAGGGAGCGCCGACAGCGCCGGGCGCGTAGTCGAGGGCGAGTCCCTCCGCGGGCGCGATCGGCTCGCCGGGCAGCTCGTGGATCTCGACGTCCAACGGCACGGAGGCCGAGTGGATCGCCGGGCGGATGCGCTCTTCGAGTACGCGCTTGACGCGGCCGACGGTGAGCGAGGTGTCGTCATGCATGGGTGGATCTCCGGGCTCGAAGGTGGGTGGTGGCGGTCGTGTGGCTGGTGGCGGTCGTGTGGCTGGTGGATGCGGTCGTGGTGACGGCAGTCGGGACACCGATCGCCGCATCGATCGCGCAGAAGTCGTCGTGCGAGAGCGAGCTCCCTCCGTTCCAGGCGCGCTCGGCCATGGCGCGAAGCGGTCGACGGATGCCGTCTGCGACCTCGACCGGCGTCTGCGCTGCGGCATCGTCCGACCAGACCGAGAACGACGCTCCGAGGAGCCGCTGCGGATAGGGCGGCCGGATCTCCTGCCGCGCCCCGCCAGGAAGAGACGGAAACAGCCCGGGATGCCAGTCGGCTTCCCAGATGCGCTCGCTCGTCGGGTAGAGGTAGCCCGCCTTCTCTCCGAGGACGTAGTAGAACAGCGCATCGTGGAAGTTCACCAGCGGATTGCCGGCTTCGATGCCCACCCCGAGGGACGGCATCTGCGCATGCCAGTTCGTCCACCAAGTCAGCACGATGTCGTGATCGAGGACGACTTCTCCACTACGCAGCATCCCGTCGTTCCAGACCCGGGGGGCGAGCCCCTTCGCACGGAGATGCACGGCGATCTCGTTCACGAAACCCGTCAGCAGGTCGAAACCCGTGCCGGACGGCCCATGCCGCTCTCGTGCCGCTTCTGCGAGCGCGGCGTACTCGTCGATGCGGGCGAAGTCGACGAACTCGTCTCCGCCGAGGTGCCAGTTCGTGCTGTGCGGGAACACGGCGGCGACGTCGTCGATCAGCGCCGACGCGAAGTCGATGGACTCGGCACGGGTGATGTCGAGCGCGTGGTCGGTGCACGGTCCGCCAGCTGCCGGCAGCCGATGCTCCGGGTGCACGGAGAGGGCGTGGCGGAGGTGCCCTGGCATGTCGAGAGAGGGCACGAGGTCGATGTGCAGGTCAGCGGCCGCGTCCGCCACGGCCGCTGCCTCCGCGCGGGTGACGTGCGCGGGGGAGACGATCTCGGGGAAGGCTGTCGACCCGATGCGGAAACCCTCGTTGTCGGAGACGTGCCACTGGAACGTCGTGATCCCGACGTCGGCGAGCGCGTGCAGCAGTGCGATGATCCACGAGGCAGGAAAGTAGCGGCGGGCGGCGTCGAGGTGGAAGCCCCGTTCCGCCACCATAGGGACCGATGACACCCGCCCCTTCGGCACCCGCCCCTGCGCGCGCAGGTTGTGCAGCAGCTGTCGCGTCGCCCGGAACGCTCCGGCGGCTCCGGCCGCCCGCACGTCGATGTCGGCGTCGACGTCGATCTCGAACGACTCGCTGTCGCCGGCCGTGTCGCCGTCGCCGTCGGCGTCCCCGCGCCGCAGCCGAATCACCGCGGCCTCGCCGCTCGGGATGCCGAGGGCTGCGAGCTCGCCCGACAGCCGTTCCGCCTCCCGCGCGTACTCGGGCTCCTCGGCGATGACCCGTACGGATGACGGGCGCCAGACCCCGACCCTGAGCGCGACGGTCGTCGGCTGCGGGATCGCCAGCCATCGCGCGATCTCCTCACCTCTTGCCGACTGCAGACGAGTGCCCACCTCGGCGAGCGACGTGTCGTCATGCATGGGTGGATCTCCGGGCTCGACGGTGAGGGCTGATTCGGGTCTGCTGGTGATGCGCTGCGACTGATGCTATCTGGTGTACTAAAGCGATCTAGTCGAAGAGTCTAAGGCACGTCGGCGCTTCTTTCCCGAGGCTAAACCGATCAAGTAGGGTGAGGGACTATGAGCCCGGCGAAACGCGTGACGATCGCCGATATCGCGCGCATGGCGGGGGTCTCCCCCGGTGCGGTGTCCTTCGCGCTGAACGGCCGCCCCGGCGTGAGCGACGAGACCAGGCATCGCATCCTCACGATCGTCGAGGAGAACGGCTGGCAGCCGAGCTCCGCGGCGCGGGCACTCGTCGGGGCCCGCGCGAACACGGTCGGATTCGCCCTCGCCCGCCCCGCCCGCTCCCTCGGCTCCGAGGCCTTCTTCACCGACCTGATCGCGGGCATCGAGTCGCGGCTGTCGGAGAGCAAGGTGAGCCTGCAGCTGCGACTGGTCGCCGACATCGCGGAGGAGATGGAGGTGCACCGCCAGTGGCGCTCCTCCAACCAGGTCGACGGCTTCATCTTCATCGACCCCCGCGACGACGACCCGCGCATCGGACGCATCGAGGCCCTCGACGCGCGCGCCGTCATGATCGGGTCCGAGCCCTCCCCCGAAGGCTCGGTGCCGAGCGTCTGGATCGGCGACGACACGGTCGCCGAGACCCTCTTCTCCTACCTCGCCGCCCTCGGCCACGCCCGCATCGCCTACGTGGCCGGTCCGGCCGAACTCGAGCACACGCGACTGCGCGCCGAGGTGCTCGAGCGCATGACCGTCGACGGCCTCGAGGGCGAGGTCATCACGACCGACTTCTCTCCCGCCCGCGCCTCTGCCGTGACGCGGGCGCTGCTGTCGGGACGGCAGCGACCGACGGCGATCGTCTACGACAACGACGTGATGGCCGTCGCCGGCCTGCGCGTCGCGCAGGAGATGGGACGCGCGGTTCCGCGCGACGTCTCGCTCGCCTCCTTCGACGACTCGGTGATCGCCGGTCTGATCAACCCCTCGATCACGGCGATGACGCGCGACACCTTCGAGCTCGGCGAACGCGCCGCCACTCTCCTGCTGCAGCAGATCGAGGCGGGAGCCAACCTGCCCAGCGTCGAGGGTCCGACACCCGTGCTCACCGCGCGCGAGAGCACGGCCCCGCCCTCCCGCCTCGGGTGAGCCGCCCTCAGCTCGCAACGACGGTGTTGACCGATCCGTAGGGGTCGACGACATCGGCCGATGCATCGGGACGGATGAGTCGGCGGATCCCCCGCGCATCGAGCGCAGTGGGATCGAGCGCGTCACGGGACGTGATCAGTGCGGGATCGAGGCCGGCGGCACACGCGTCGACCCAGGCCTGGAACACCGCTCCGCCGGGGCTCAGCGCCGCCCGGCTCACGGGAACCTCGCGCTCGTCGACGTCCACGACGATCGCGGTGTCTCTCGCGGGCGCCGCGACCCGTTGCCGCAGCTCGGGGATGATCTCGGCGAGCCGGCGGCCGATGGGCTTCGCCGCACCGTCCTGACCGATCAGACCGAGGGTGTACTCCAACTCGGGGAAGTCGCCGAGGTCACGGCTCACGTCATGCGAGCACCACCACGTGATGCCCCACAGATTCTCGGTGCGCACGGCGGAGCGCACCGTCGCCTCCAGGAAATCCGGCATCTCGTCATCGGCGAGGCAGTTCGAGGGCGCCCCGACCTCCTGCAGCCATACGACGCGGTCGGGGTCGGTCGCGAAGGCGCGGGAGAGCTCGATCAGGTACTCGGCATGGCGATCGGAAGCGACGGAACGGCCACCGTAGCGCTGCGCGGTGCCGTTGAAGATCCAGGAGTGGATCGTGGTCATCGCCCCCAGCCGCGAGGCATGCGCCGGGGTGAAGCCATGGCCGTCCATGTACCAGACGGCGTCGTACTCGCTGTGGACGTGCGGGAGCCCGGGGGCCGCGGTCTCCGCCGCCTGCAGCAGGGCCGAGATCCACCCGCCGGCCTCGTCCTGCGTGACCGGCCAGGGAGAGGGATGCGTGTGCGCGGAGAACTGGTTCGTCTCGTTGCCGAGCGTCAGCCCGAGGAAGTTCGGAGCGTCGCGCAGACCCCGGGCGAGCCGGTCGACGAGCGCGACCTGGCCTTCGAGCGCCCGCGGATCGGTGAACATGTTCTTGTCGTGCCACGTGTACAGCCACGACGGCACGAAGTCGAAGCTCGACAGGTGCCCCTGGACAACGTCGATACTGGCGTCCATGCCGAACTCGCCGGCGATGTCGACGACGGCGCGCACATCGTCGATCGCCTTCTCGCGGATGAGAGTGCGGTTCGGCTGCAGCACGGTCCACAGCGGGAAGACGCGGACATGGTCGAGGCCGAGCTCGGCGAGGGCCGAGAAGTCGCGGCGCACGTCGTCGGGGGTGAAGTCGAGCCAGGAGTGCATCCAGTTCTTCGACGGCGTGTAGTTCGCCCCGAACCTCAGAGGAGCATCGAGGGCGCCGCGCTGCGTCATGTGTCAGGCCTTTCGGACATGCCCTTCGGCGAGGGCGGATTTCGCACCACTATAACGCTTGAGCAACAGGTGATCCACCCTGCGATGCCGGTCACCGGTATTCCGTCGTCGGACCGTCTTGACAGGGAGGGGATCGGATGGTTTCATCTGCTAAAGCGTTGTAGTCCCCGGTGTGCGCAGGCCGCTGATCCGGACGTCACGCGGATTCGCCCGCCTCGAGGAAGAAGCACGATGAAAGTTCCCACACGCATTGTCGCTCTGGCAGCATTCAGCATCGGCGTTCTGGCGCTGACGAGTTGCACGGGAGGCGGGGGCTCTTCCGGCGCCTCGGGCCCCATCGACACCTCGGGCGAGCTCAGCGGCACGATCCAGTTCCAGACATGGTCGCTCAAGAACGAGAAGTTCACTCCCTATTTCGAAGACCTGATCGATGCCTTCGAGAAGGAGCACCCCGACGTCACCGTCGAGTGGCTCGACCAGCCGGGCGACGGCTACCAGGACAAGATCCTGAGCCAGGCGAACGCCGACACTCTTCCGGACGTGCTGAACCTCCCGCCCGACATCGCCTACCCGCTGGTGGCGGCGGGCAAGCTGGTCGACCTGGAGACCGCCGATCCCGACCTGAAGTCGGGCTACAACACCGGCGCCTGGGAGGCCTACAGCCAGTACCCCGGCATGGAAGGCACCTACGGGCTGCCGTGGTACCTCTCCAGCGACGCGTCCTGGTGGAACCTCGCCCAGCTCGCTCCCTTCGGCGTCACCCAGGAGAACCTCCCGACCACCGTCGACGAACTCCTCACGCTCGCGAAGGACGTGGCGACGGAGTCCGGCGGAAAGGTGCAGCTCCTCTCCTCCATCCCGGCGCTGGACACCTTCACTGCCGCCGGCATGGAGGTCATCAACGACAAGGGCGAGTTCGACTTCAACACCGACGAGGCCGCCGCGATCATCGACAAGTACGCCGACGCGTACGCGGCGGGCGCGATGCCCGCCGAGGCGTTGACCGGCGACTACGGCGGGAATGCGGAGGCGTACATTCAGGAGAAGGTCGCCTTCACGACCGGCGGCACCGGTTTCACGACCGATCTGCAGAAGGACGCACCGGCACTGCTCGCGAGCACGGTGGCCACGCCGCGGCTCGGCATCGCGCCCCTGTACGTGCAGGGCCTCAACGTCTCGGCCGACTCCGACAACAAGGAAGCCGCACTCGCATTCGCGGAGTTCGCGACGAACCAGGAGAACCAGGTGGCCTTCTCGTCGCTCGCCGTCGGCACCGCCCCCGGCACCGCCGAAGGCGGCGACGAGGTCGTCGACAACATCGCCTCCACCGTCACCGACGAGAAGCAGCTCTCGGCGATCGATACCGTCTTCGGCGCGATGAAGGACGCCAAGGCGCTGCCGTTCCAGTGGACCTCCGACATGGCCACCTACATGACCCAGCAGATCGCCCTCGCCGTCAACGGCGAGGCGGACTCCAAGGCCCAGCTCGACAAGATCGTCGAGTACGCCAACGCCAACCGCGTGGACAAGTAAGCCATGCGTGCGAACACCGGCATCCGGGCCGGCAGGAAGACGATGAGAACCCATCGGTGGTTCACACCCTGGCTGCTCCTCGGGCCCGCCGTCGCCTGGGTGCTGGTGTTCGCGCTCTGGCCCTTCCTGAACACGGTCTTCCTCAGCTTCACCGATGCCCGGCCGCTGCGGAACCCCGAGTTCGTGGGCGGGGCGAACTACGAGCGCATGTTCGGCGACGAGATGTTCTGGAACGCCCTGACGACGTGCCTCATCTACGTGGTCGTGTGCGTGCCGCTGCTCACGATCCTCCCGCTGCTGCTGGCGCTGCTCGTGCAGAAGAAGCTCCCCGGCATCTCGTTCTTCCGCACCACGTTCTACTTCCCCGTGATCGCCTCGGTGGTCGTGGTCGCCCTGATCTGGACCTGGCTGTTCGACAGCCGTGGCATCATCAACCAGACGCTCGAATTCCTCGGGCTGATCGACAAGCCGATGGCGTTCCTCGTCGACCGGTGGCTGCTGCTCGGCTGCGCGATCCTGCTCACGGTCTGGAAGGGCCTGGGCTACTACATGGTCGTGTACCTCGCGGCGCTCGGGAACGTCGGCAAGGAGCTGCACGAGGCCGCGATGCTCGACGGCGCCGGCTCGTTCCGCCGGTTCCTCTCCGTCACCATCCCCTCCGTGCGCGGCGCGATGCTGCTCATCTCGGTGCTCATCGCCGTGTCGGCGATGAGGGTCTTCGCCGAGCTCGACGTGCTGTCCAAGAGCACGGGCGGTCCCGGCGGATACGACATGTCGCTCGTGATGCTCATCCGTCAGGTGGGATCCGGTCTCAACGGGAACATCGGGTACGCCTCCGCCATCAGCGTGGCGCTGTTCCTGCTCACCCTCATCCCGCTCGTCGCGATCGCCGTCATGAATCGCGAGAAGAAGGCGAAGGTCTCCGCATGAGCACGCTCACGTCGCCCCGTTCAGCAGAAGACGTCCGCGCCTCCGAGCACCCGGCTGCACCGACCCGCGAGCGCATGTTCCGCCGCCGCGGCTCCGGCGACTTCAGCAAGCCGACCCTCGGCGGGCTGATCGGCCGATACGCGCTCCTCCTCTTCGTCCTCGTGATCGTCATCGGACCGTTCCTCTGGCAGTTGTCGACCTCGTTCAAGGGCGCCCAGGAGAACATCTACTCCTTCCCGCCCGAGCTCATCCCGCGCGAGCCGACCCTGCAGAACTACACCAGGGTCGCCGACATCGTCCCGGTGTACCTGTATGCCTGGCACTCGCTGCTCGTCTCGGTCGGCACGGTCATCAGCAACGTGGTCCTGGCCACCTTCGCGGGCTACGCGCTGGGCTGCATGCGGTTCCGCGGCAAGTGGATCGTCATGGGGATCCTGCTCTCGACGCTGCTCTTCCCCGGCGAGGTCACGGTGACGAGCAACTTCCTCACGATCCGCGCCCTGGGCCTGGCCGACACCCTCTGGGGCGTCTTCCTCCCCGGCGCGATCAGCGCGATGAACGTGCTGTTGATCGCCACCGCCTGCCGCATGATCCCGAAGGACGTGCTGGACGCGGCGACCGTCGACGGTGCGACGACCTGGCAGCGCATCCGGCACATCGTGTGGCCGAACATCCGCGGCATGGTCTCGGTGGTCGCGATCTTCGCCTTCATCGGCGCCTGGGACGACTACCTCTGGCCGCTGATCGTGCTGTCCGACCCGTCGAAGTACACGCTGACGGTCGGGATGGCCTATCTGAACAGCAGCTTCTCGGTCGACCCGCGCCTGATCGCGGCCGGCACCATGATCGCTCTCGTGCCGATCGTCATCATGTTCTCGTTCACGCAGCGGTTCTTCTTCAAGGGCGTGCAGGAGGGCGCGATCAAGGGGTGAGCGCCGTGCATCTCACGCCGGCGGACGGGCCGGCAGATCCCCCGTCGTCCCGTCCCCGCTCGGGTGTGCTGTCGAGCCCGGTGCACGCCTTCGTGTTCGACCCCTCCGCCGGCGAGCAGCGGATCGACGTCCCGGGGTTCGACGATCTCGAGATCACCCCGGACACCGTGCTGCACTGGGCGTTCTACGCCGACGGTCCCGATGCGACCCTGGCCCCGCACGCCGCCCTCGCCGTGACCGTCGACGTGCGCCTCGCCGACGGCACCCGACTGAGCGATGTCGCCGCCGTGCGCGACCGCTACGACTTCCCTGTCACGGCGCACGCACAGTTCGACGCCCGGTGGAGCCTGCCCGAGCAGTGGAACGCCGACACCGTCTCGCTCGCCCCTTCGGCGGGCCACCGCGGTGTGGTCGAGCTCGTGCTCGGCACCGCTTCGCTTCCCCACGCCGCAGACCTCCCCGCCCGATGCACGGGCTACGTGCAGGTCGAGGTCGAGCAGAAGACGCCGACGCCGGCCGACGTCGCCCCGGTGGAACGCGTCGACACCCGACGCGGCTCGCACTCCGGCCCGCGGTTCTCTCGCGGCAACACCATCCCGGCGGTCGCCCTCCCCCACGGATTCACGTTCGTCACCCCGGCGACCGATGCAGAGGACTCCCGCTGGCCCTACCGCCCCTTCGTGCACGACGACCCGCAGGGGCGTCGTCTCGAAGCCCTGCAGTTCTCCCATCAGCCGAGCCCCTGGATCGGCGATCGTTCCGTGCTGCAGCTGATGCCGTTCCTCGGCACGCCCACCTCGCACCGCGCCGGCCGCCGCCGCTGGATCACTCACGGTTCCGAGCGCGCGCGACCGCACGAGTACGCGGCGGAGCTCGGCGACGGCCTGCGCGTCGAGATGACCGCGATCGCGCACGGGGCCGTCTTCCGCGTGCACAGCGCAGACCCCGATGCCCCGGTCGGCTTCGTCATCGACCAGCTCACCGACGACGGGCACCTCGCCTGGACGGACGCCGGAGGATTCGAGGGGTGGATCCCGGAAGGGTCCGAGGAGTGGGGCAATGCGCCCCGGTGCTACTTCGCGGGCGCCATCCTGCCTGCCAGGGGCGACGTGCAGGGGGCCGTGGGGGCTCCCGAGCACGGCCCGCTCGATGACGACGGACGCGGCGAGGTCGCGGGCTACGTCGCCGGACGCGGATCGCTCGAGGTGCGGATCGGCCTCTCCTTCCTGTCGGTGGCGCAGGCCCGGCATGCTCTGCAGACCGAGGCACCGCCCTCGGTCGCCTACGAGGAACTGCGCGACGCCGGCGCCGCCTCGTGGAATCGGCTGCTGTCGCGCGTGACGATCCCGCCGCTGCCCGACGCCGACCTTCCCTATCGCACGCTCGCCGACGAAGAGCATCGCTCCCGGATCGCCGGGGCGTTGCACCGCATGCACCTGTACCCCAACAGCGCGGCCGAGAACGTGGGCACCCCGGAGACGCCCGCCTGGCGGTTCGCCGATGTGTTCGCCGCACGACACCCCTCCGGCGAGGAGGCACCGGCCGTCGACGGGAAGCTCGTCGTGAACAACGGGTACTGGGACACCTATCGCACGGAATGGCCGGCGCTCGCCCTGCTCGATCCGGGGCTCGCCGGGACGCTGCTCGACGGCCAGCTCGAGCAGTATCGCCGCGGAGGGTGGATGGCGAGATGGAGCGCGCCGGGGTACGTCGACAGCATGGTCGGCACCTCAAGCGACCAGATCTTCGCCGACGCGGCCCGCTGGGGCGTGGAGTTCGACCGGGTCGGCGCGTTCGAGAGCGGATGGCGGAATGCCTGCGAGCCGGGGCCGGACGCACGCCGCGGTCGCAAGGGCATCGCGAGGGGCCGATTCACGGGGTACATCTCCTCGGACGTACCGGAGGGCATGAGCTGGAGCATCGAGAACGCGGTGAGCGATGCCGCACTCGGCCGCTTCGCCGCGCAGCGGGCTTCCGACGTCGATTCCGGATCGGAATCAGCACGCTATCGATCCTTCGCCCGGTACTTCGCGAATCGATCCCGGTCGTATCGCACACTGTTCGACGAGGGCACGGGGTTCTTCCGGGGAAGGGACGACAGCGGTGCGCGCACCCCCGGATTCGATCCGCGATCCTGGGGCGGAGACAACGTCGAGACGAATGCCTGGGGCATGTCGGTCGGGGCCGTGCACGACGGAGCAGGCATCGCCGAGCTCTACGGGGGTCCAGCGGGCTTCGGCCGCCACCTCGACGCCCTCTTCGCGGAGCCGGAGACCGCGGACGAACGGTTCGGCGGCGCGTACGGCACCGTCATCCACGAGCAACGCGAGGCGAGGGCGCTGCGTTCCGGGATGTGCGCGATCTCGAACCAGCCCGCTCACCACATCCCCTTCATGTACGCGTTCAGCGATCGCCCGTGGCGGTCGGCGCCCCTCGTGAACGAGCTCGCCGGACGGCTGTTCACCGGCGGGCACATCGGCCAGGGTTTCCCCGGCGACGAGGACAACGGCGAGATGAGCGCGTGGTGGCTGTGGGCGGCGCTCGGGCTGTACCCGCTCGAGCTCGCCTCCGGACATCTGCGGATCGGATCACCGCTCTTCGACGACATCCGCGTGGATCGCGGCGACGGCTCGACCCTGCGCATCCGGTCCCGACGCTCCTCCCCCTCGGCCCACGTGCTGCAGGAGGCGCGACTCGACGGGGCTCCCATGGCGTCGGCCACGCTGCCGATCGACGCTCTCGCCGGCGACGCCGTGCTCGACCTGGTCTTCGGTGACGACCCCGTGTGCGCGCTCGAGACCGGCGAGCCGACTCCGCGCGACACCCCCGAACCCTGGCGCGCGGACCTGACTTCGACCGGGGGCGAGGTCATCTCCTCCGTGGCGCTCGCGCACCCCGAGCGCGTCTTCGACGACGGGGATCCGGCGGGGGATCCCGGCGTCACCCTCCGCGCCGGGGAATGGGTCGGGTGGCGGTTCCCCGAGCCGCGCGGCGTCAGCGACCTCAGTGTGACGACGACGGCCGCCTCGAACTCGTCTGCACTGTGCTGGGAGATCCTGGGAGCGGACGAGAACTGGACTCCCGTGACGACGACGCATCAGGAGGCTCTGCTTCGCGATCGCACGACGCCGTTCACGCTCACCGACCGGGTCGTGACCCCGGCGCTCCGCGTGCGTGCGGAGGCCGAGGTCACGATCCGTCAGCTCGAGGTGTTCGATCTGGATTGAGCACTCGAGACGGCACGTAGCCGGCTCGCGGCACGTGGCCGGATCACGGCGCAGCCGTGTACTGCGTCGCCTCTCCCTTGAGCTGCTGCGTGATCCCTGACAGCAGCGCGGACTGGTCCGTCGCGGTGAGATTGTACGCGACGTACACGCCGTACCCGTCGGCCACCGTGCGCTCGGCGAAGTCCGCAGCCGTCGACGAGCTCACGTTCGCGAGGTCGATCGCCGCAGCCCCGAGGCGGGTCTTGTCCCCGAAGCCCGGGATGGTCGGCGCGTCGTACGTGGGGTAGTACGGGTTCCAGGCGTAGTCGATCACGCCCGCGACGTCGAACAGGCTGAAGTCGGTCACGGTGTACGTCTCGCCGATCGCGTACAGGCTGATGATCTTGTCAGGGCCCAGGCGATCGCGGAGAGCCGTCGCCAGCCATCCGAACGACTGCGCGTTGGGCTGCGGCGTGCCGTCGACTCCGTACTGCGCGTACTCGTCATCGAAGTCGATGCCGTCGAGCCCGTAGGTCGTCACCGCGTCGGCGAGTTGGGCGGCGAAGGCATCGGCTTCTTCGTACGAGGTGAAGTTCGCGAATCCCGCCCCCTGATGGTTGCCGAGCACGGAGAGCAGCACCTTGGTGCCGCGCGCCTGCACAGGGCGGATCTGGTTCTCGGCATCGTCGAGCGTCGCGGTGACGCGGTCGTTGAAGTGCAGGTAGGCCTTCTCGCCGTCGTAGTTGATGTTGGCGGCGAAGATGATCGCCATGTCGACGGCGGGCTTGCCCGAATCCGCCAGCGTGTAGTCGGCCACGTTCGCTAAATCGTTCGAGTTCACCTCGACGTACGCCACCACCTTCGGATCGGTCGCGGGGCTCTCGGCGACAGCCGGCGAGGCGGCGACGGCTCCGACCGTGGCGAGCGCCACCCCGGCGAGCGCCGCGAGCCCCTTTCGGAACCGGTGAATCTTGACGTGTGACTGAGTCATGGCAGATCGTCTCCTTCTTCATCGATATCGAGACCCGGCCGCATCGGTGCGACCTGCGGCCGACTATATCGCTTAAGTGGACGGAGGTGAAGAAGTCGATCGGCAGGTGGTTTCTCTCCTCCTGCACCGGGACGGCAGACTGGGTACGTCACCCACGGACACCGGAATACCGTGACAACCTGGCCGCTCCTCTCGGCGCGCATCGACGGCGTCGACGGTCGACTCGGCCGCATCGAATCGAAGGTCGACGACCTCGACACGGAGCTGACGAATCTCGCGACGCGTCTCTGGCGATCGCAGTAGCTCTCACGAGCCGATCAGACCGCCACGTCTCCCACCAGGTTGACCTTGATGCCCATGCCGGCGAACATCGCGGCCTTCGCGATCAGGGCCTTGTCGGCCGTCTCGGCATCCGGGGCGTAGACCAGCTGCGCGTGGTTGGCCTTGTGGCGGGCCATGAACTGGTCACGCGAGATGCCGTGCAGCACCACGTGCGCGATCGGCCATTCCGGGTTGGTGGCGTCCTTGCGCCGCTGCGTCTCCTCGGCAGGAAGCTCGACGACCGAGGCGCGGAAGATGTCGGCCTGCAGGATCCCCTCGGCGATGAACACCCGCGACAGCACGATCTCACCCGGCTTCGAGACGCCGTTGATGGTCGCACCGCCGGCCGGGAAGAACACGTGGCCCTGGCGCCAGCCCTCGGCGTTCTGCCACCCGCCCAGGTGCGAGGCGGGCACCGAGCCGGAGATCTCGTAGACCCAGACGAACTGCCCGTCGTAGTCCTCACCCCAGCGCACGTCGTGCAGGGTGTTGTCGGGCACGAGCCCCATCGCGCGCCACACCCGGTCGGTCACGAGCGCGTCGACCGCGACCCCCTCGTCGGCCTCGTTGAAGTGCGGGAACGCGCGCCCCTCGTGCAGCACTCGTGAGCCGTCGCGCGAGGTGACGGGCGGCCGCTCGGTCGAGTTCAAGATGCCCTCGGCCAGGTCGGACGCCGGCACCAGGTCCTTGAGCCCCTGCTGGTACTGGATGCCGACCGCATCGAGTCCGAAGTCGTCGGCGATGCGGAGCGCGGCGATGTACATCTTCAGCTGCCACTGCACCTGTTCGCGCGTGAGCTCGGTGACGGCGTCGTCGCCGTAGCGGAACGTCATGCCCGCATCGATCAGCCAGTCGTAGGCGGCATCCGCCTCGTCCTCGGTGACGTTCAGCATCTCGGCATACAGCGCCGACTGCGACAGCCGCTCCTTGTAGATGCCGGTCCCGTTGAGCAGCTCGTCGTCGAAGATCGCGTTGTACATGCCCATGCATCCTTCGTCGAAGACGCCGATGATCGCCTTCTCGGCGCGCAGCTCGGCCGCGAGCGCCTCACCCAGCTGCTTCTCGGGGCTCTCCGGCAGTGCGGGCAGTGCGCGCACGTGCGAGGCGTCGTGGGCGATGGCACCGGTCTCGGTCCATTCCCTGATGCCGTCGGTGAACCACTGATCGGTGAAGTCGACCGACCACGTCGTCGCATAGGGCTTGTCCATCTTGGTCAGACCCGCGTTCAGCCCGAGCAGCCCGACGAGTCCTGGCCAGTCCCCCGCGAAGTTCGCGACGGTGAGGATCGGCCCCTCATGCGACCGCAGACCGGCGAGCACGTGGTGGGAGTACTGCCAGTTGGCGATGGCGACGACGAGGGGAGCATCGACGGGAATGCTCTTGAACACCTCGAGTCCCATCCGCTGGCTCGAGATGAAGCCATGGCCGGTCTCGGGGTCGACGCCGAACGGGCGGATGGCTTCCCAGCCGAGCGCGTTCAGCACACCGGTCACGCCGCTCTCCAGCTCGACCTGCGTCGGCCAGCCGGCGACGTTCGCCGACTCGCGCAGGTCTCCGGACGTGATGATGTATGCCGTCTTCGGCGCGGTGGCCGGACGGGTCGCCGGCGTCGGCAGGGTGTAGGTGGTCATGATGCCTCCGGGGCGGTGGGGGTCGGGTTGTCGATGGTCGCGGGCGTGCCGCGCTGGGCAGCGGCGAGTTCGTGGACGACGGGCTTCGACCCCTCGTACAGCCGCACGTAGCGGTCGAAGAGGGCGTCGTAGAGCGGGCGCACCGCCTCGTCGGGGTGGATGCGCTCGGAGATCGGGTTCCAGTCGGCGATGACCGGAGTCCCGTCTGGCGCGGCCGTCGCGGTCGCGGCGAGGAATGCCGCCCCGTAGCTCGCCCCGATCGTGGTCGCGGGCACCTCCTGCACGAGTCCGGTGACATCGGACACGATCTGCAACCACAAGCGCCCCTGGGTGCCGCCGCCGACCGCGACGATGCGGAGGATGTCCGCACCCGCCGCGCGCATGGTCTCGACGTTGTGGCGCACCCCGAGAGCCGTGGCCTCGAGCGCGGCCCGGTAGAGGTCACCGCGGGTGTGGTCGAGCGTGAGTCCCGCGATCACCCCCCGGGCGTCCGGGTCCTGGATCGGCGTGCGTTCGCCCGCGAAGTAGGGCAGGACGAGGAGGCCCCGCGCTCCGGCCCCCGAGGTCTCGGCTTCGGCGAGCAGCTCGGGATAGTCGGCGCCGGTCAGCCCCGCGAGCCAGGCCGTCAGCGCGCCCGAGGTCGAGAGGCCGCCGGCGAGGTTGCGGGTGCCGGCGAAAGCACCGGCCGTGGTCCACATCGATGGCGTCCGCAGCGTCTCGGCACCGTTCGTGAAGACCATGAACATCGTGGTGCCGTACATCAGCATCAGGTCGCCGACCTCGTGCGCGCCGACGCTGACGGCCTCGGTCCAGGCGTCGATCGTGCCCGTGATCACGGGAGTGCCTGCGGGGATTCCGGTGAGCGCCGATGCCTCGGCCGTGACTTCGCCGGCGACATCTCCCGCCCACTGCAGAGTCGGCTGCTCGACATGCGCCGCGTATCGGTCCCACCAGGGGCCGTGCCAGCATTCGCCTTCGATGTCATAGAGGGGGGACACCTGACTGGCGGACTGGTGATCGAGCACGTAGGCGGCGGTGAGCTTGCGCACGAGCCACGTCGCGGGCATGTACAGCCGTCGCGCCCGTTCCCACGCCTCGGGCTCCTCGTCGGCGACCCAGGCGATCTTCGGTCCGCCCGCCTGCGAGGTCAGCGTCGACCCGCCGATGCGGGTGATGTCGTCGACGCCCAGCTCCCGGGTGAGGCGCTCGATCTGCACGGTCGAACGGGTGTCGACGCCGTACAGGATCGCCGGGCGCACCGGGACGTCATGCTCGTCGGCGAGGAGGATGCAGGGGCCCATTCCGCTGACGCCCACACCGACGATCTCGGCGTCCGGGACTGCGGCGAGCAACTCCCCCGAGATCGCGACGAACTCGTCCCACCAGATCGCGGCGTCCATCTCGACCCAGCCCGTGCGCGGACGATCGACATCGTGCGCCCTCGTCGCCGATGCCAGGATTCCACCGCCGGCATCCACGAGCACGCCCTTGCTGCTGGACGTGCCGATGTCCACCCCGAGGGTGCAGCGCATGGAGTCCTCCTCGTGCCCGGACGACGGAGTCCGGGCTTCATCGCCACTGTACGCGAAATCGATTTCATGACGCAAGGCGCGAGTCGTCCTGCACCACTCACGCCGAAGGGTGGTGCGCCCACCGACCGCAGCTTTCTGGCTGACCAGCACCGGAATACCGTGACATTCTGGGCACCCCGAATCAGACTGGAGGCATGCGCTTGGACGACCCGCAGGTATGGACGCTGATCGGCGTGTTCACGACCATGATGCTCGGCGGCATGACCCTCATGACGATGCAGTTCAGCCGGGTGATCCGCGCCGAGGTCGGTGGCCTGCGCGGCGAGCTGCGGGGCGAGATCGGCGGACTGCGCGGCGATCTGAGCGGGCGGCTGGAGAGTCTCGAGGGCCGGCTCACCGGCCGCATCGACGCCCTGGAGCACAAGGTCGACAGCCTCGACAAAGAGGTGGCGAACCTCGCGACGCGGTTCTGGCGCTCGCAGTAGCCGGCCCGACCGCCCGCTCAGCTCCGCACGGCGCTCGCGGGCTGAAGCTCGTTGCGCAGCACGACCGTGCGCGCCGGCTGGGTGTCACCCTTGATCCGTTCGAGCAGCATCCGCGCCGCGGTCACACCCATGTGCCGCGCCGGAAGGCGCACCACGGTCACGACACTCGGCGAGAGCGTCGTGAACGGCAGCGAGCCGATCACGGCGACACCCACGTCCGGCGGGGTGAGTCCGTGCTCCGTGAGCACCTGGATCGCTCCGACACCGATCAGATTGTTGCCGGCCACCACCGCATCCGGAGGTTCCGGGAGGGCGAGCAGTTCCTCCATCGCGGCACGCCCGCCGTCGACGCGGAACGTCGCGAAGCGCTCGAGGCCGTCGAGGGCGAGATCGGGATATGCCGCGGCGAGCGCGGAACGCCATCCCGCAGCGCGCTCGGCGGCGGTGTCGATGTGCGCGGGCCCTCCGATATAGGCGATGCGACGGTGCCCGGCATCGATCAGACTCCGCGTCGCCGATGTGCCTGCCGCCCGATTGGCCATCACCACGCCGTCGATGTCGTAGGTCGTGCTGCGGTCGACGGCCACGACCGGCCGGCCGGTGGCGAGGAGGCTGTCGAGGTCGGAGTGCTCATCAGCGGTCGCGATGATCACGCCGGACATGTTCTCGGCGATCGCGATGCGGAGGTACGTGGCCTCCTTCTCCACCTGCGCATCGGAATTGCAGAGCACGACGGAGTACCCGGCCTCCGAGGCGACATCCTCGACCCCTCTCGCCATCTCGGTGAAGTACGGGTTCTCGATGTCGGGGATCACGAGGGCGATGACCTCGGAACTCTGTCGACGCAGCGAGCGGGCGGCCCGATTGGGCGTGAAGTCGAGCGTCGCGGCGGCCGCACGGACGGCGGCGACCTTCTCGTCCGACACGCTCGTGCCGTTGAAGACGCGCGAGACCGTCGCGGGCGAGACGCCGGCGAGCGCGGCGACGTCGTAGATCGTTGCCATGCGCTCCTCTGCTTCCCGCCGACTGCTGCTGCCCCGGCTCGCCCGCCGACAACGCCCGGATGATGCGGCAGCCGGGTGGTGCAACAGGTGCAACAGTATCGCGCGGCGCCGGCGGCGCACCCGTCGGCTGCTCCGCCGTCCCGAGTACGCTGAGGGGATGCCAGAGTGGTCGCAGACGGTCCCCGCAACGGTGCGGCGCGAGCAGATCGTGTCGATCATCGAGCGTCAGGGCTTCGCCCGCGTGCAGGAGCTGAGCCGCACCCTCAGCGTGTCCGAGGTCACGGTGCGCAGCGACCTCGACCTCCTCGCCGAGGAGAACGTCATCCAGCGCGTTCACGGCGGAGCGATCTCGGGCATCAAGTCCACCGCCCACTCCCCGGACTACGAGCGGGCCCTCACGCGCGCCGTCACCGAGAAGCGACGCATCGGCAATGCTGCGGCCGCGCTGGTCGAGAGCGAGATGGCGATCCTGCTCGATGCCGGGACGACGACGCTCGCGATCGCCCGCGCCCTGCGAGCCCGGGAGGATCTGCGCGGCGTCGTGGTGTTCACCAACTCCCTCACGATCGCGCTCGAGCTCGGCGTCGCGGAGCCGCACCAGATCACTGTCGTCGTCACCGGCGGCACCGTGAACTACAAGCAGCGCTCGCTCATCGACCCGATGGGCGACATGTTCATCGGGTCCGTGCACAGCGACATCTGCTTCATCGGCTGCAACGGGGTGTCGGAGCGGGGGTTCACGAACTCCAGCCTCCCCGAGGTGACCATGAAGAGGCGCTACCTCGACTCGGCGGCGCGGGCCATCGTGGTCGCCGACAGCTCGAAGATCGGCAAGAGTCAGGTGATCCAGGTGGCTCCGATCGCGCGCGTCGACGTGCTGATCACCGGCGTCGAAGCGCCTCCGGCCGAGCTGGAGACGCTTCGAGAGGCCGGACTCGCGATCGAGCTCGCCTGACCTGCGAGATCGAGCTCGTCACGCCTCACCCGCGGGGCCGGCGCCTCAGGCGCGACCCGAGGAGCCGAACTCACGCATGCGCTGCGTGACCATCGCCCGGAATGCGCCCATCGCGGGGCGCAGCTGCTCGCTGGGCTCGACCACCGCGGGGTTCTCCTGCAGGAATGTGCGCAGCGCGGCACTCCAGGCCAGGTGGGAGTCGGTACCCTGATTGATCTTGCGGATGCCTGCGGCGATCCCCTCCGCCTTCTGCTCAGGAGAGATCCCGTACGAGGGCCGCACGTCACCGCCGTGTGCGTTGATCCTGGCGACCGCCTCGGCGGGCACCGACGAGGAACCGTGCAGCACCAGGAAGGTGTCCGGCAGACGTCCTCTGATCTCCGAGATGAGGCCGAGCCGCAGCCGTTGGCCTCCGGCCTCGTCGGTGAACTTGACCGAGCCGTGACTCGTGCCCACTGCCACCGCGAGCGCGTCCACCCCGGTCTGTCCCACGAACTCGACGGCCTGATCGGGGTCGGCGAACACGATCTCCTCGAGCACCCCGGTGACACCCGCCTCCGCCCCGCCGATCGTGCCGAGCTCGCCCTCGACGCTCACACCGAAGGGCACGGCCGCCTCGACCACCCGACGCGTGAGCGCCACGTTGTCGGCGAAGGAGGCGGGTTCATCGGTGCCGCTCGCTCTGCTGGCGTCGATCATCACGCTGGTGAAGCCGTGGTCCATGGCACGCGCGCAGTCGTCATGGGTGCGCCCGTGATCGAGATGCAGCACTGCGGGGACATGCTCGTATTCGGCGACCAGACGCCTCAGGCGGTGCCACCAGCGCGATTCGTCGTCGTAGGCGGACATCCCCGCGATCGCCTGCACGATCACGGGCGAACGCTCCGTCTCGGCGGCATCGAGCACCGCGATCGCCTGATCGATGCTCGACACGTTGAAGGCGCCGACGGCGTAGCCGCCCGCGTCGGCGTCGGCGAGCGCGGTACGCAGAGTCTGCAGTGCCATCCGCGATCCTCAGAGCGACTCGGTGATGCCGAGCGTGTCGTAGTCGAGCACGATCGGGGTGTCGGTGAGCGCGCGGGCGTAGGCCTGCACCTTGGCCGCCGACTCCACCGCGACACTGGTCTTGAACGCGTCACGCAGGTTCGGCCCGACGGTGAGCAGGCCGTGGTTCGCCCACACCACCGCGTTGAGGTCGCCCATCGCGTCGCACATGTGCTCGCCGAATTCGGTGTTGTTGCTGAGCTCGAACGGCATGATCGGCACGTCGCCCTTGGTGTAGATCACCATGTTCACCAGCGTCCCGAGGATCGGCGACCCCACGACGCCCCAGACGTTGGAGAACACCGGCTCGGAGTGCACGATCGCGTTCACGTCGGGTCGACGCCGGTAGACGGCCATGTGCACGGTGACCTCGCTCGACGGCCCGAGCCGTCCGTCGATCACCTCGCTGTCGCCGTTCACGAGCACGATGTCATCGGCGCTCATCTTGTCGTACTCGAGGTCGGTCGGCGTGATCAGGAACCGGTCCTCGACGCCGGGAACGCGGATGCTGATGTTGCCCTGCGTGTTGAAGTTGAGTCCGTACTCCATCGAACGCAGGCAGTAGTCGAGGATCTCCTCGCGCGCGGCGTCGATGTCGAAGTCGAGCTGGAGCGTCGTCTCGGTCATTTCGTGTTCTCCTTCTGGTGGGGCGGGTTCTGGGTCGGCCACGATGGCCGGGCCAGGTGCGGCGCGATGCCGCGGGTCACGTCGTAGAGGGCGGCGTAGGCGGCTCGCTGCGCGGCGTACCACTCGCCCGATGCGGGGTCGGGCTCGGCCGCAGCCGCGGGGTCGGGGGCGACGAGGAGATCCGAGGAATCGGCGCCGAGGCCGCGGAGCGCGAGCATCGCCGCCCCACGCGCGGATGCGTCACGGGCGACCGGCGTGAGTCGCGTCCCGGCCGCGGCGGCACGGGCGGAGAGCGCCTCGGCGTTCTCCGAACCTGCGCCGGTGACCTGGAGGTCATCGACGCGGACCCCGTGGCGGTCCAGGGCCGCGATGATCTTGTGGAACTCGAAGCCTGCGGCCTCCACGACGGCTCGCGCCAGTTGCGGCACGGTCGTGTCGAGCGTGAGGCCGTGGATCGTTCCGCGCGCGGAGGGGTCGTTGTCGAGGGTGCCGGAGCCGGCGAGGTACGGCAGCACGAGGAGAGAGGGCGGATCCTCGGCGAGCGCGCCGAACACATCGCCGACGTCACGGCCCAGGAGGGTCGCCAGCCATTCCAGCGCCCATCCGCCTGCGGCGGTTCCGGCGAGGGTGATCCATGTCTCGTCATCGAGTCGGTAGCTGGCGAAGCCGGTCGACTCGAGTCCACGCGGGCGTTCGCGGGTGGCGACGGAGAGGCAGTCGCTCGACCCGAGCGCGATCACGGACCGCACTCCCGCCTCTCCACCGGCGCCGAGGAAGGCAGCCGCCTGGTCGTGCGTGCCGGCAACCAGGCGCGTGCCGGGTGCGACGCCGAGCACGGCAGCCGCCTGGTCGTGGACGCCGGCGATCACGGTTCCCGATGCCACGGGGACCGGGAGCCGGTCTTCCCGCACCCACGGGGCGGAGGCGGCCACGGCCTCGAGGATCTCGCTGCTCCATTCGCCTCGATCGACGTCGAGGATGCCGGTACGCGCGGCCTGACCGAGGTCGATGGCAGCGACACCGCTCCACCGCTCGGCGACCAGATCCCCGATGCAGCGGTAACCCGCGGCCGCAGACCAGGCATCATCGCCGGCCATGATCTTGAAGACCGAGAACATCCCGTGCAACGGCTGTCCGGTGATCGCGGTGAAGCGGCCGTCCCCGAGCCGCGCCCCCAGCACGGCGGCGTGTTCGATGCCGCGCGTGTCCATGCTCACCGCCACCGGAGCGAGCGGTACGCCGGCCCCGTCGACAGGCACGACGGCCTCGCCGAGCACGCTGAAGCCGATCGCCTGCACCGCGTCGCCGAGTTGCTCTGCCTCCGCCGCCGCTGCGCGCACCACGCTCTCGGCGGCGACGATGATCTCCTCGGCATCGAGCTCGACGCGCCCGCGACCGTCGCGCCGCAGCATCAGCGGTGCCGACGCCCCACCGAGCGTCCGTCCGTCTGCGGCGAAGGCGACGGCCCGCACGCCACTGGTTCCGAGATCGAGGCCGATGACGCTCATTTGATCGCTCCCGACAGGCCGTTCACCAGGTACTTCTGGATGAAGACGAACAGCAGCACGACCGGGATGGAGATCAGCACCAGGATCGCGAACAGTGCCCCCGGCTGTGACAAGTACATGCCGCGGTAGGCGAGCGGCACGAGGGTGAGCGGCTTGAGCTCGTTGTCGCCGAGCGTGACGAGCGGCAGCAGGAAGTCGTTCCAGCTCATCATCGTCTGCCACACCGCGACCACGGCGAGGGCGGGCTTGCCGAGCGGCAGGTAGATGCGCCAGAAGATCTGCCAGCTGTTCGCCCCGTCGAGTCGTGCGGCCTCGTAGGTCTCGAGCGGGATCGCGAGGTAGGAGGTGCGGATGATGATGACCGCGAACGGCAGGCCGAGTGCGCTGTACACCAGGACGAGCCCGAGGAGGTTGTTGTACAGCTGCATCGACTGCAGGATGCGGAACGTCGCGACCACGATGCTCGACATCGGCAGGATCAGCGCGAGGATCAGCACCCCGAAGATCAGGGCCTTCAGCGGAACCCGCAGCCGGGCCAGGGCGAAGGCGGTCATCGATCCGAGCAGACAGACCAGCAGCACCGAAGGCACCGTGATGAGGAGGCTGTTGAGCAGGTGCAACAGGATCGGGTTCTGGTCCCAGATCGTGAGGTAGTTCTTGACGCTGAATTCCGCGGGGAACAGCCCGAAGAACTGCGTGCCGGGGTTGTTCGGCGGCATCATCGAGAGCCCGACGACCATGATGATCGGTACGAGCCAGAGCACGGCGAGCGGCACGAGCACGAAGTGCAGCCAGCCGACGCGGCGTCCGGGAGCACCGTGGCGGTGACGGCCGACGGTGTCCTTCGGGACGATCAGGGTGCGGGTCTCGCTCGTCGCGGTCATTTCTCGTCTCCTGTGATGAATCCGGCGCCGAACACCCGCACCATCGAGAGCGAGCTCACGACGGCGACGACGAGCAGCACGACGCTGATGGCCGAGGCGTACCCGACGTTCTGCAGCTGGAACGCCTCCAGGAACGCGAAGGTGGGCAGCATCTCCGACGCGTGGTTGGGTCCGCCCTGCGTGAGCACGTAGACGAGCTCGAAGGTCTTGAGCGAACCGATGATCCCGAGGAGCACGAGCGACAGTGTGGTGGTCTTCAGCAGGGGGAACGTGATCCGCACCATGGTCTGGAAACCGTTGGCGCCGTCGATGCGCGCCGCCTCCACGAGGCTGGGATCGATCAGCTGCAGCCCCGCGAGGTAGAACAGCATCGAGAACCCGGTCCACATCCAGACGTTCACGAAGATCACCGCGAAGATCGCCGTCTGCGGATCTGCCAGGTAGTTGCCGCCGAGGAAGGTGAGCCCTGTGGCCTTGCCGATGGCGGTGAGCACGCCGTTGAAAGGGTCGAGGATGCGCTGCCACACGATCCCGACCACGACCGGCGAGAGGATCGCGGGGATGAAGAAGATCGCCCGGTAGATCGTGCTGCCGCGGAGCCCCTGGTTGAGGGCGACGGCGAGGAGGAAGCCGATCACGCCCTGGGGCACGATCGTCAGCACGATCCAGAACGCCGAGTTGCGCAGCGTGATGAGGAACGTCGGATCCTGGAACAGCTCCAGGTAGTTGCCGATGCCGACTGCCGTGCCGACGTTGACACCGTCCCAGTCGAGCGTGCTCGCCTGCACGTTGTACACGATCGGGTACACGACGAATACGGCGAACAGGATGAGGGTCGGTGCCAGGAAGGCGAGGCCGACCAGCCGCTCTCTCGTCAGGATCTTCATGCGCGCTCCTCTCGGCGCAGGGTCCGGGGAAGAGGTCCCGGACCCTGCACGAACTCCACTGCTGCCACAGGTTCCCGAGCTACAGGGTGTCCTGGACGGCCTGGACGGATTCCGCTGCCTCCTGCGGAGTGGCGTCACCGGTCGCGATGGCGGCGAGCGCGTCGGCCACGGCCTGGTCGAGCTTGGGCGACTCGAAGTAGCGCGAGTACTTCACCTGCGGGAGCCACTCGTCGACGAACAGGTTCCAGATCTGCTCCTGCTTCTCGCTCGTGAACTTCTCCGGAGCGAGACCGGTGACGGCGGGGATATCGTTCATGGTGTTGACGAGCTTCTGCGCGGCGGAGCCGGCGATGAAGTCGGTGAGCACCTTGCAGGCGAGGTCGGGGTTGGCCGTGTTCTTCGAGATGCCCAGGCTCACGTCGATGCCGCCGACGAACTGCGGCTCGGCGGCACCGCCGGGGATGGTCGGGAACAGGAACGGCTCGTACCCGGACATGCCCTCCGACAGCGGCGGGATGTCGGACTTGGTCGGGTCGGACTGCTGGATCCACCAGGCACCGAGGGGGATCATGGCGGCGTTGCCCGCCTCGAACTGGTTCACCGCCGACGGGTAGGCGTCGAGGCCGATCGCACCGTCCTGGGCGATGCCGTCGGAGAACAGCTTGCCCCAGTACTCGAACGCCTTCACGATGGCCGGGTCTGTCCATTGCACGGAACCGGCCTCTGCCTCATAGACGGTTCCGGGCGAGACGTTATTGGCGATCTGCAGGAAGACGACGTTGCGCAGCCAGGAGTCCTTCGCGGGCAGGAGGAACGGGGCGGCGTCGCCACCGCTCAGGTCCTTCGTGGTCTGCACGAGCTCGTCCCAGGTCTTCGGCACACTCAGACCGGCGTCGTCGAAGATCTCGGAGTTGGCCCAGAGGTTGACCGTCTGGGTGAGGATGGGGAGCGAGTAGAAGTTGTCGTCGCCCTCGGGGTTGCCCATTCGGGCCTGTTCGATGCCGATCGGGTAGAACTTGCTCTGCCAGTCGTCACCCCAGGTCTCGGCGGCGCAGTCCTGCAGAGGCATCAGGTTCTCGCGGTACTGCTGGGTGAGCGCTCCGGGCTGCAGGCCGAGCACGTCGGGCATCGTATTCGAGCTGGCACGGCTCTGCAGGTCGACGAGGTACTCCGGGTAGTTGAAGATCGTCGCGTCGATCTTCGATCCGTCGTTCTCCGCTTGGAAGGCCTCGATCATCTGACGGGTCGTCTGCTCGATCGGGCTCCACGAGCGGAACGTGATGGTGTCGCTGGAGGCGTTTCCCGACGCGTCCGGCGCTGCGCCGCCGGCGCAGGCGGTGACTCCGAGGGCGGTGATGACCGTGGCCACTCCCGCCAGGCTCCTCTTGAGCTTCATCTGCAATCCCCTTACTTCGCTGTAAAAGTCCTCGGCGAGATGCCGAATGCGCTCAGTTTAGGTTTATTTGCGTATTTGACGCCAGGAATACGGGGAACCTCAGTGAAAGTCTTTTCTTTTTTGTGTTTTCGCATACCTTTGTCGTCGAAAACGAAAGCGGAGGTGCGCGTGGAGGCCGCAACGACGCGGAATGCGGGTTTCCCTTCCGCAACACACCCCGCACAGACGACGGATGCCGCGACCCCTCGGGCCGCGGCATCCGTCGTGATGCGGAGGTTCTTCAGCTCAGCCAGGCCGGTGCGCGTCCCCGCAGGAACGCACCGTCCAGGGAGAAACGCCCGGCGCCTGTGAGCGCGAGGGCGAGAGCTGCCGCACCGAGGACGGCGACGAACTCGTAGCCGCCCTCGCCGACCCAGAGGCCCGCGGGAAGGTGCACGGCGATGAGCGCGACGATCATGTCGATGGCCAGCAGGATACCGACAGGACGGGTGAAGAGGCCGAGGATCAACAGGATGCCGCCGATGAGCTCGACGAAGGCGACGACAGGGCCGGCGATCTCCGGGAGCGGAATCCCCATGCCTGCGAAGCTGCCGATCGTTCCGGGGAGCGTGAACTCGAAGATCTTCTGCGCGCCGTGTGCGGCGAAGATCGCGCCGACGACCACGCGGAGGACCAGGAGTCCCAGCGAGGGTGCGGCGGAGGGGGCTGTGGTGTTCGTCATGAGGAGTTCTTCCTTCGTGGCAGGACACCCGCGCGCCAGGCGCGGAGCAGGGTCGTTCCCTGGTTCCACGCTAGGAAGACGACATTTCCATCTCCTGTGACCGTGTCACCTGTGACGTGTCACCGGTGCGCGGCCACCACCTCGGCGACGGCGGTGCGCTCGGCGGCACTCGGCTCGGCGATCGCCATGCGGCAGTGCGTGTCGACCACGTCGAGCACGCGGTACGCCTCCTTCATGCGGGCCATGTCGCCACCGATGAGCGCGACCACATCGTCGACCGCGGCCTGCGCAGCGACGATGGCCGCCGCGTCCCCGGACCGCGCGGCGTCGGCGAGGGCGCGGAACGGCTTCGGCGTGACGGACGATACCCCGGACACGACGCCCTGCGCCCCCACCTCGACGGCCGCGATCAGGTCGCGGTCGGCGCCGGTGTAGAGGTCGAAGTCGGCGGGCACGACGGCACGGTAGGCGGCGATGTCGTCGAGGGAGAGTTCGCTGATCTTGGCGCCCACGACGTTGGGCAGTCGTGCGAGACGCGCGAGGAGCTCCGGCGACACCGGGTTGCCGCTGCGGGCCGGGTAGATGTACACGTACAGCCGCCCGTCCCCGACGGCCTCCGACACCGCGCGGTAGTACTCGAAGATCGCGTCGTCCGTGGCCTGCAGGTAGTACGGCGTCAGCGCGGCGAACTCGGTCGCGCCCAGTCGGCGGGCGATACGGGTCAGCCGCACGGCCTCGAAGGTGCTGGGGCGACCGACGTGCACGACCACGCGCATGCGCTCCTGCAGCTCGGCCAACGCCGCTTCCACGATGGCCGCGAACTCGTCGGCGTCCACGGCGGGGAACTCGCCCGTCGTGCCGAGCACGAAAGCTCCCTCGTTCCCCGAGTCGGCGACGAACCGGAAGATCGCACGCGAGCCCTCGATGTCGAGGGTGCCGTCGCGGTGGAACGCGGTGGGCACGGCGGTCAGGATGTCATAGCGGGTCACTTCTCGGTCTCCTCGGAGTTCTTGCGGGTCTTGCGGGCACGACGCCCTGAGGTGTCGATGTTGCGGACGGTGGAGGTGAGCAGATCGGGCTGGGCTGCGAGCTCGTCGTGTGCCTTCTCGATCTGCTGGATGCTGTCGTCGTGCAGGATCGAGTCCGCGAGCGAGGCGCGCTCGGCACGGGGCCTCCGGGCGGCGCGGATGGCCGGCATCACGATCGAGAGCACGGCCAGGGCGAGCAGCACGAGCGCGATGGGGCTGACCACCTCGAAGAACGGACGCGTGGGGAGGATCGCCAGCGTGCGGGCGAGGTTCTCCTCGGCGAGCGGTCCGAGCAGGAGGCCGAGCACGACCGGACCGGCCGGCACCTGCATGCGCTTGAGCAGCACGCCGATCACACCGAAGACGAGCATCGTCACGACCGTCGACAGACTGTTCGAGGTGGCGTAGGTGCCGATGATGCAGAAGATCAGGATGCCGCTCCACAGATACGGCTGTGGCACGTCGAGCAGCTTCACCATGCCCTTCATGCGCACCAGGCTGAGCGCGAGAGAGAGGATCGTCGCGATCAGCATGATGCCCACGATCGAGACGACCAGGTCGGGGCGGTTCGTGAAGAGCGTCGGACCGGGGGTGATGCCCCAGATGATCATCGAGCCGATCATCACGGCCATCACCGAGTCACCGGGGATGCCGAGGGCCATGGTCGTCGTGAGGGAGCCGCCGAGGGTGGCGCTGGAGGCGGTGTCGGAGGCGGCGACACCCTCGATCGATCCCTTGCCGAACATCTCGGGGTGCTTCGACGCCTTGCGTGCCCGCTCCCATCCGATGAGTCCGGCGATGTCCCCACCGGCCGCGGGGATGAGCCCGACACCGAGTCCGACGGCGCCGCCGACCGCGGTCGCGCGCCCGCTCTGCTTCAGTTCGGCGCGGTTCGGCCACCAGCGGCCGAGACTCGAGATCGGGCGCACGGCCGACTTCCGATGCGTGAGCAGCTGGTCGAACAGCTCGGCGATGCCGAAGAGTCCGATGATCACGGCGATGAAGTTGACGCCCTCGACGAGTTCGAGCACCCCGAAGGTGAAGCGCTGGTCGGCGGTGGCCGCGTACGTGCCGACGCTGCCGAGCATGAGGCCGAAGAGTCCGGCGAGAATGCCCTTGAGCATCGACTTCGACGAGATGCCGATCATGATCGCGATGCCGAAGACCACGAGCGCGAACAGCTCGGGCGACTTGAAGTAGTCGCGGGCGAAGCTGGCGATCGGCACGGCGGCGACCGCGAAGAGCACGAGTGAGGCGAGGATGCCGACCGCCGAGACGATCGCCGAGACGGTGAGCGCGAGCCCCGCCCTTCCCTGCTTCGCCATCGGATACCCGTCGAGGGTGGTGGCGATGGACGCGGGCGTGCCCGGGGTGTTGATCAGGATGGACGGCACCCGGTCGCCGAAGTTCGCCGCGACGTAGATCGTCAGCAGCACGGCGAGACCCTGCACGGGCTCGAGGGTCATCGTGAAGCCGGCGGCGAGGGCGACGGCCATGGTCGCGGTGATGCCGGGGAACGCTCCGACCATGAACCCGAGCACGAGGCCGACGAGCATGTAGAGCAGGATCGAGATGTCGAGGAGCGAGTTCAGCCCCTCCATGAGCGCGTTCACAGGGGGATCCTCAGGAGCATCCCGAACACGACGTAGACGAACGCCGTGACGGAGGCGGAGTAGATGACGAGGCTCAGCCAGCGGCGGTGGCCGTAGAGGAGCATGAGGGCGGCCATCAGCAGAGCGGCGGCGATCGGGAAGACCTCGATGCGGTAGCCGAACAGGATGACCGAACCCAGCGACCACAGCGCGATGAAGGTGCCGGTGATCGCGAGGGTGGCGATCACGCGCAGGTAGCCTCCTGGCTGGATGCGCTCGAGGTCTTCACGGGTGGGGGCCGGACGGGTGATCGCGACCGCGAGCAGCGCGATGGCGATGACGACGCCGGTGACCCCGATGACGAGGGGCCAGAAGCGGGCGTCGATCTGCCCGGGGGCGGCCTCGCGGCGCAGCGGGATCTGCGTTGCGAGGAAGAGGTAGCCGGCGGTGAACCCGAGGGCGACGACCGCGAACACGATCTCGAGGGGACGCGAGGCGGAGGCGCCCTGGTACCCGTCGTCCGTGGCGGCGACGGAGACGTGCGTTGCAGACCCGTCCGATGCGGAGGTCGACATGGTGCTCCTTTCCTGATCCGAGAAGTGAGGGTGGGTGCTGCGGAGCCGGTGATGAGCCCGGCCCCGCAGCATCGGCGACCCGGTCTTCTCAGCCCAGGAGGTCCTTGAAGAGGTCGAACTGCTCGTCGACGAAGGTGGTCCACTCGGCGGAGTCGCGGTACACGACCAGGTTTCCGGCATCGGCCTGGAACTTCTGGTAGCTGTCGGACTCGACGGCTTCCTTCACGGCGGCTTCGAGCGTGGTCTTGACGTCGTCAGGGAGACCCTTGGGTGCGTAGATGCCGCCCCAGCCACCGAAGATCACGTCTTCGCCGATGGCCTCTTCGACCGTCTCGACGTCTTCCGCGTCGGGGTGGCGCACGTCGTTCATGACAGCCAGGATGCGCACGGCCTCACCCTGCGCCAGGGCTTCGCCGAGGCCGGAGACGGCGGCGACGGTCTCACCCGATGCCGCTGCTGCGACGGCTGTCGCTCCTCCGTCGTACGGCACCGGGGTGAAGTCGGCGTCCGTCGCGTCGCCGAGCCCGATGGTGGCGGCCTCCCAGATGGAGCCGGCGCCGGAGTTGGCGACCGTCACGGCACCCGCCTTCGCCTGAGAGACGAGGTCTTCCAGCGTCTCGATACCGCTGTTCGCGCCGACCGTGACCACGCCGGGGGCGAGCATGATCTGGCCGAGCAGGTCGAAGTCGTCCGGCAGCACGTTCGCACTCTGCGTGGTGTTGAGCATCGCGATCTCGACCGGCGCGAATCCGATGACATACCCGTCGGGATCCTGCGCGCCCACGTACTCCATGGCCAGCGCTCCGGCGGCACCGGGCATGTTTTCCGGGATGACGCTGACGCCGAGGATCTTCTCCAGCTCGGTGGCCAGCGCGCGCGACGAGAGGTCGGACCCTCCGCCGGGGTTGGCCTGGATGATGAGTCGGATGTCGTTCTCGGGGAACGCCGATCCGGCTTCCTCGCCCTCCTCGACCTTGGTGCAGGCCGAGACGATGAGAGCGGTGGCTGCGAGGGCGGCGATCGCGGCGGCCGCCCGGGTGATGCGCTTGCGGGGCATCTTTGCTCCTCTACGTGGGTCGACCCTGTTGTCGACTCCCCGACCGTAGCAGTGTTGACTGTTAACAGTCAACACTGGCAGATGCGCGAATGGCGTCCCGCCGGCGATGCGTTCCTTCTAGGATGGCCGAAGGCGACCGTAGGAGGGGCGGAGCACATGTTCGACGAGCGACGGCGACAGGCAGCGCTCGAGGAACTGGGGATCCTTGACACACCACCGGACGAGCGCGTGGACCGGGTGGCACGGCTGGCGAAGGAGATGTTCGGCGTGCCGATGGTCAGCGTCTCGCTGATCGACCGTGATCGGCAATGGCGCAAGGCGCAGATCGGGCTGGGCGGGAACGAAGCCCCCCGGCAGGACTCCTTCTGCGACTACACGGTGTCGCAGGACGCGACCGTGGTGGTCGAAGATGCCCTCATCACCGATGTCTTCGCCGACAACCCGTTCGTCACCGGGGACCCGCACCTGCGTTTCTATGCCGGCCACCCGCTGCACGCGCCCGGCGGCGAGCCCGTCGGCACCCTGTGCGTGCTCGACACCGAGCCCCACACCTTCACCGAAGCGCAGCGCGACCTGCTGCGCGACCTGGCGTTCTGGGTGCAGACCGAGCTCGCCCAGGACCAGGACATCGACCACGCGGCTGTTCTCCAGCGCGCGCTGCGACCACGCTCGAACCCCGAGCTCGATGGTTACACGATCGCTGCGGGTGCCGCCCCGCGCGGCATGCTCGCGGGCGACTACTACGACTTCTCGACGCACGGAGGGGCGCTGCGCATCACGGTGGCCGACGCGATGGGCAAGGGCACCGGCCCCGCACTCGTCGCCGCGACCGTGCGAGCGTCGTTGCGGACGGCGCCCGAGCGCTCGCTCGCCGTCTCCGTGGCCGACGTCGATCGTCTGCTCGAAGAGGACCTCGCCGACACGGCGATGTTCGTCACCGCCATGGTCGCCGAGCTGCGACCCGAGAGCGGGGATCTGGACGTGATCGACGCCGGGCACAACCTCGCCTTCGTGATCCGGGCCGACGGTTCCTGGACGCACCTGCGCTCCAAGAACCTCCCGCTCGGGATGGGCATGGGCGTCGTCGATGCCCGCGTCCCGATGACCACGAGGCTCGAACCCGGCGACACGTTCATCTGCTGCAGCGACGGACTGCTGGATGTGCTCGACGCCGACGATCCCTTCGCCCATGTGCAGCGCGTGCTCCGAGCGCTCGGCCCGGAGGGTGCGGTGCGCGAGGCGCTGCGACTCGCCGCCGACGATCGTGCGACGGACGACATCACCGTCGTGGTGGTGCGGAGGGACGCATGACCGCCCGGTTCGCGGCGATCCGCATCCTCGCCCTGCTCTCCGTGCTGCTGGGTGTCAACTACGTGGCATGGCGCTGGCTCGAATCGGTCAACTGGTCGGCGTGGTGGATCGCCGTGCCCCTCGTGATCGCCGAGACCTACAGCCTGATCGACACGTTCCTGTTCTGCCTCACGATGTGGCGCGCACGCGAGCGGCCGGCCCCCGTCTCGCCGCCGCAGGGGACAGTCGACGTGTTCATCACGACGTACGACGAACCGGTGGCTCTGGTGATGACCACCGCCCGCGCGGCGAAGAACATCGCCTACCCCCACTCGACCTGGATCCTCGACGACGGCTCGCGCCCCGAGTTGGAGGCCGAAGCCCGAGCGGCGGGGGTCGGCTACCTCACGCGCTCGGAGGAGTGGACGGGAAAGCCGCGGCATGCCAAGGCCGGCAACCTGAACAGCGCACTGTTCCAGACCGACGGCGAGTTCCTCCTCATCCTCGACGCCGATCAGGTTCCCGATCCACTGATCCTCCATCGCACGCTCGGATACCTCGCGGACGACGAGGAGGTCGCCCTCGTGCAGACGCCGCAGTGGTTCGTGAACGTCGATGACGCCGATCCGCTGGGCAGCCAGGCGCCGCTGTTCTACGGTCCGATCCAGCAGGGCAAGGACGGATGGAACGCCGCCTTCTTCTGCGGCTCGAACGCCGTGCTGCGACGCGAAGCCCTGATGCGACTCGGGATCGTGGGGTATGTGCGCGACGTCACCGACTCGGCCTCCCGGGCACTCAAGGCCGCCGAGACCCTGATCGCGCGGGAGGCGCAGACCGCAGCGGATTCCGCCCTGGCGACGGAGCTGTCGGCGCTGCGCATCGCGATCAGCCGCGGACGGAAGGAACTCGCGGCCGGAGAATCGGTCGCCGATGTCGCCGCGCGGGTGCGCGAGTCGGTCGACCATGCCTCACGCATCCTCATCGCGCACGATATGGACGGCATCAGGGCTGACCTGGCGGAGATCGGCGCCCTTCCGCTGCAGCAGGACGCCGAGCTGGGCGCGGTGATCGTCGACGAGGCCGGCCTCGATGCCCTCGCCGCCTCCGACCTCTCCCCGGTCACCGCCGTCGCCGCTGTGCGGGGTCTGCTGGACGCGTTGCGGTTGGACCGTGGCGACGAGGCACAGCCCATCCTCCCCCTCGCGACGATCTCGGTTACCGAGGACATGGCCACGGCCATGCAGCTGCACGCCCTCGGCTGGAAGAGCGTGTACCACCACGAGATCCTGGCGCACGGTCTCGCTCCCGAAGACCTGCGCACGATGCTGACGCAGCGACTGCGCTGGGCGCAGGGCACTCTGCAGGTGATGCTGCGGGACAACCCGCTCGTCAAACGGGGCCTCTCGGCCGGACAGCGGCTGATGTACTTCTCCACGATGTGGACGTACCTGTCGGGATTCGCCGCGATCGTCTATCTCGTGGCCCCGGTCGTCTACCTGGTGTGGGGTGTGCTTCCGGTCACCGCCTGGTCGTTGGATTTCTTCGCCCGCTTCCTGCCGTACTTCCTCGTGAATCAGGCGCTGTTCCTCGTGGTCGCGAAGGGCGTGCGCACCTGGAGGGGGCAGCAGTACTCGCTCGCACTGTTCCCGGTATGGATCCGTGCCTGCTGGACGGCATTCGCCAACGTCGCACTCGGCCGCCCGCTTTCCTTCGCCGTCACGCGGAAGGACGGCCGCGACCCCCGCGGCATCCCCTGGGGGCAGATCTGGCCCCAGCTCACCGCGATGGCGATGCTCGCGATCGCCCTCATCATCGGCATCACCCGCGTGATCATCGGAACCGCCGACGGCACCGGCACGATCGTGAACACGGCTTGGGTGCTGTACGACCTGGTCGTGCTCAGCGTCATCATCCAGGCCGCCCGCTACCGCGGACCGGCCGCCCGCGCCCTCGAGAAGGAGTCGAATGAACGTCAGCACTGAGAACAGGGACGGCTATGCCGTGATCGCGATCACGGGGCGGCTGACCGCTTCGGGCGCGCCGCTGCTGCGAAACGCGGTGAGCGACCTCGTCACCGCAGGACAGCCCCGCATCGCGATCGATCTGCGTGGCACGGAATTCGTCGATTCCTCCGGACTCGGCGCCCTCGTCGGAGGCCTCAAGAGCGCCCGGGTCGCGGGCGGAGACCTGCGGATCGCCGCCGTGCCCGACGCGGTGAAGACGGTCCTGCACCTCACCAACCTCGATCGCGTGCTTCGCGACTACCCCACGCCGGAATCGGCGTTCGATGGCAGCTGAACCGCCGGGCTTCCACATCGACGGGCGGGCAGAACTCGCCCTCGTCGACCGCGTCCTGGATGAGCTCGACCGGCTCTGGATACGCGCGCCCGGCGTCCCCGCCGAAGACCGCACCCTCTTCACGCTCGCGCTCAGCGAAGTCGCGACCAACATCGCACAGCACAGCCGGGGCATCGACGTGACGATGAGCGTGGATGTGCGCGCTTCCGACGGTGCGCTGCACGCTGAGGTCGTCGACTCGGCGGAACCGGCGACGATCGACTGGGACGGCGTCGTGATGCCCGAGCAGGCGAGCGAGAACGGACGCGGTCTTGCTCTGGCGCAGGCCGCTCTCGACGAGTTCAGCCATTCGGCGACAGCCCGCGGCAACACCTGGGGGCTGGTGCGTCGGCTGCAGGCGCATCCGAACGATCCGTCGATCTGACGGTCAGCGGCCGCCCACCTCGTGCAGCATGCGCTCGCGTGCACCGTCGAGGTGGGCGCTCAACACCTCGGCAGCAGCTTCCTGGGTACCGGTGCGCATGACCTCGAGCAGCTTCACATGATCGTCTGACGACTCATGGAGATCCTCGTCATGGTTGATCGTGACCTCGAGCAGCGCCGTGAACGTCGGCAGGTACTGGTTCCACGCCCCCTCCAGGCGCGGGTGATCGGCGAGCGCGTAGATCTGCGAGTGGAACTCGAGGTCGGCGGTGACGAACGCCGCGTGGTCTCCGGCATCGGCGGCTTCGGCCATCCGCGCGACGGCGGCGGAGATGGCCTCCCAGCGCTCGTCGTCGTCGACGCGCATCGCTCGAGAGAGGGCGAGCTGTTCGAGAGCGCCCCGCAGGCTGTACAGCTGATCGACGTCGTCGCGGGTGAGTCCGACGATGTAGACCCCACGCGGACGTTGCACCTCGACGAGCTTCTCGAAGCTCAGCTGCGTCAGGGCATCGCGCACCGGTCCCCGACTGACCGAGAACTCCTCGGCGAGCGCTTCTTCGGTGATGCGTGCGCCCGGGGCGAGTTCGCCGCGCACGATGCGCTGGCGGAGCACCCGCGCCACCTGGGCGCCGAGGGATTCTCCGCGCGTGACGGTCTGCGTCATGGTGACCTCCTGTTAACTGTTGACAGGATACACACCACCCATCGCCAGTGACCTAGGCGCTCCCGCGCGGGTCCCAGAGCACGACCTCGGTCGAGCGCCGAAGGCGGCGACCGGTCGGCATGGGCACGACGCCCGCGGACCCGGCGGCGAACACGCGCACGCCCGGACGGCTCTCGCGCTCGGTGCGCAGCGCGCTCTCGAGCACGGTGATGCGATTACGCAGCGCCCTGTTCTCGTCTTCCAGGTCGAGCAGACGAGCGATCGCGGGAAGGCTCACCCCTTCGGAGGAGAGCTGAGCGACCTCGCGCAACTGCTCGATGTTGCGTGTCGAGTAGCGGCGCGAGCCCCCCGAGGTGCGCCCGGGGACGACGAGGCCGATGCGGTCGTACTGCCGCAGGGTCTGCGGATGGAGGCCGGAGAGTTCGGCGGCGGCGGCGATCGCGAACACCGGGGTGTCGGCATTCATCATGAACGCCTCCGCCCCCGGTGTCCGCTTCGACGACCGGTCATCGCCGCGCCTTCGCCATCAGCTCGGCCCGCGGGTTCTCCGTGGGCTCGAGTTCCTGGAACTTCTCCAGCGCTTCGCGTGCGGCCTCATCGAGGTGCGTGGGCACCGCGACCTGAAGCTCGGCGAGCAGGTCGCCCGTGCCCTTCGAGGTGGTGACACCGCGGCCCTTGACCCGCAGCACCCGCCCGGAGGGGGTGCCGGGTGCGACGCGGAGTTTCACCACGTCGCCGCCGAGGGTGGGCACCTCGATGGTCGCCCCGAGAGTGGCCTCGGTGAACGTCACCGGGACGACGACTCGCAGGTTGAGACCGTCGCGGGTGAAGACCGGATGCGGGCGCACCGCGATCTGCACCACGATGTCGCCGCTCTCTCCGCCATCGGGCGAGGGACGACCGCGCCCGCGCAGACGGATCTTCTGGCCGTCGGCGACACCCGCAGGGATCTTCACCTTGAACGGCTTGCCGTCTTCGCCCTGCAGCGAGATAGTCTCGCCCTGCACGGCGGTGATGAAGTCGAGCGTGGTGCGGGCCGTGACGTCGGCACCGCGCTGCGGACCACCGAAGCCGCGGTAACCGCCACTCGGCTGACCGAAGCGACCGTTGCCGAAGCTCGCGCCCTGCCCCTGGTTGAACATCGCGAAGATGTCCTCGAAGTCGGCGGTCTGCCCGCGGCCCTGCTGTCCGAAACGGCTGAACACGTCTTCGAAGCCGCCTGCGCCCTGGCCGCCCGCCGTGAAGCGAGCGCCGGAGCCCATGGCGCGGATCTCGTCGTATTCCTTGCGCTGTTCGGCGTCGGAGAGCACCGAGTAGGCCTCGCTGATCTCCTTGAACTTCGCCTCGGCCTTGGCATCACCCTGATTGGAGTCCGGGTGATACTTGCGCGCGAGCTTGCGATACGTCTTCTTCAGGTCCGCATCGCTGACGTCCTTGGAGACCCCGAGGGTCTTGTAGAAGTCCTTGTCGAACCAATCCTGGCTGGCCATCGATCACCTACCCTTCCGGGACGGCGACGACGACCTTCGCGGGGCGCAGCTCGACATCACCGAGGCGGTAGCCCACCTCGACGACCTCCAGCACGGTGGTCTTCTCGGCGCCGGGAGTCGGCTGCTGGAAGATGGCCTCGTGACGCTGGGGGTCGAATTCCTCGCCCTTCTCGCCGTACGCGACCACTCCGAGACGCTCCACGACCAGCCGCACCTTGTCGGCGATCACGGCGAAGGGAGTCCCCTCCACGAGATCGCCGTGCTGGGCGGCGCGGTCGAGGTCGTCGAGCACGGGGATGAGACCCTTGGCGGCCTCGCCCTTCGCGCGCTCGCTCTCGACCTGGCGTTGCTCCTCGGTGCGGCGACGATAGTTGGCGTACTCGGCCTGGAGGCGCTTGAGGTCGTTCAGCAGTGTGGATTCGAGGTCGGCGAGCACGGCGTCTTCCGCCGCGGCCTCGCCGGTCTGCGTGGCGCCGAGGATGTCGTCGACCGTGAGGTCGTCCGGCGCACCGTCGACGGGGGTCTCGTCCGACCCCTCGGCGGCTGCCGCTTCACGGGAGTCCTGGTGGTGCGGCGCGGGGCCGGATGCCTGAGCATCCGACCCCTCGCTGCGACCTTCGGCGGACTCAGGAAACTGGTTCTCGTCGAAGTTCTTGTCCGTCATGATTACTTCTTCTCGTCCTCGTCGTCGACGACCTCGGCATCGATGACGTCCTCATCAGAGGAGGGAGCGTCACCGGCCGGGGCCTCGCCGTCAGCCGAAGCGCCGGCAGCGGCATCCGCCTGCGAGGAGGCGTAGATGGCCTCGCCGAGCTTGGACTGCGACTGGTTGAGCTTGTCGAACGCGGTCTTCACAGCCTCGTCGTCTTCGCCGGCCAGCGCCGTCTTGAGCGCGTCGACGTCGGCCTTGACCTCGGTCTTCACGTCTTCGGGCAGCTTGTCGTCGTTCTCGGTGATCAGCTTGTCGATCGAGTACGCGAGGGTCTCGGCCTGGTTGCGGACCTCGGCGGCCTCACGGCGCGCCTTGTCCTCCGCCGCGTGCTCCTCAGCCTCGCGCACCATGCGCTCGATGTCTTCCTTCGACAGCGACGAGCCGCCGGAGATGACGATCGACTTCTCGGTACCCGTGCCCTTGTCCTTAGCGGACACGTGCACGATGCCGTTGGCGTCGATGTCGAAGGTGACCTCGATCTGCGGGATGCCACGGGGCGCCGGTGCGATACCCGTCAGCTCGAACGTGCCGAGCGGCTTGTTGTCGCGCGTGAAGTCACGCTCTCCCTGGAAGACCTGGATCGCGACGGACGGCTGGTTGTCGTCTGCCGTGGTGAAGGTCTCGCTGCGCTTGGTCGGGATGGCCGTGTTGCGCTCGATGAGCTTGGTCATCATGCCGCCCTTGGTCTCGATGCCGAGGCTCAGCGGGGTGACGTCGATGAGGAGAACGTCCTTGCGCTCACCCTTGAGGACACCGGCCTGGAGAGCCGCGCCGACGGCGACGACCTCGTCCGGGTTGACGCCCTTGTTCGCGTCCTTGCCGGTCTCGCGCTTGACGAGCTCGGCGACCGCAGGCATACGCGTCGATCCACCCACGAGCACGATGTGGTCGATCTCGGACACCTTGATGCCGGCTTCGCGGATGACGTCCTCGAACGGCTTCTTGGTGCGGTCGAGCAGGTCCTTCGTGAGGTCCTCGAACTTCGCGCGGGTGATGGTCTCGGACAGCGACACCGGGCCGGAGTCGGTCAGCGACAGGTACGGCAGGTTGATGCTGGTCGACGTGGAGGAGGAGAGTTCCTTCTTCGCCTGCTCCGCGGCCTCCTTGAGGCGCTGCAGGGCGATCTTGTCACCCGAGACGTCGACGCCCGTGGTCTCCTTGAACTGCTTGATCAGGTAGTCGACGAGACGCTGGTCCCAGTCGTCTCCACCGAGGCGGTTGTCGCCGGCGGTGGCGCGCACCTGGATCGTGGAGAAGTCGTCGTCCTTGCCCACTTCGAGCAGCGAGACGTCGAACGTTCCGCCACCCAGGTCGAAGACCAGGATGAGCTCGTCTTCCTTGCCCTTGTCGAGGCCGTAGGCCAGCGCGGCCGCGGTCGGCTCGTTGATGATGCGCAGGACGTTGAGGCCCGAGATCTCGCCGGCCTCCTTGGTGGCCTGACGCTCGGCGTCGTTGAAGTACGCGGGGACGGTGATGACCGCGTCGGTCACCGTGTCGCCCAGGTACGCCTCGGCGTCGCGCTTGAGCTTCATGAGGATGCGCGCGGAGATCTCCTGCGGCGTCCACTTCTTGCCGTCGACGTCGAAGCTCCAGTCGGTGCCCATGTGGCGCTTGACGGAAGCGATCGTCCGGTCGACGTTGGTGACGGCCTGGCGCTTCGCGGTCTCACCGACGAGCACCTCCCCGTCCTTGGTGAAGGCCACGACCGAGGGGGTCGTGCGGAAGCCCTCGGCGTTGGCGATGACCTTGGGCTCGCCACCCTCGAGGACGCTGACGACGGAGTTGGTGGTTCCGAGGTCGATACCGACAGCACGTGCCATGTGTTCTCTCCTTTGTTGGAAGTTCGTTGTGGTCCGGAAATCTGCGGCGATCAGGAAACCTGAGTCGCGATGACTCAAGTGTAACGAGAGGTCGCTCGAGTGTCAAATGAACTTGATATGAACGGGCTCAAGTTTTAACCGAGACCCTCCCGTGCACGTTCCCGCCGGCGGCACCCCTCGCTCAGAACGGGGGCACGACCGGGTCGTCGACGAAGGTGACCGTGTTCTGCGGCGGTGGCCGGTCGATGTAGACCTTGCCGGTCGGGCTCGTCCAGGCATAGAGCCCCGCCCCCAGAGACTCGACCGCCCACGGCGAGTGATGTTTGAGCACGTGGTGGCGTCGGCACAGGTGGCCGAGGTTCGACTCGTCGGTGGAGCCCCCGAGCGCGGCGTCGCGATGGTGGTCGATGTCGCAATCGGCGGATGCGTGCCCGCACGCGGGGAATCGGCATCGCTGGTCCCTGGCGCTCAGATGTCGCCTCAGCTCCGCACCGGGACGATAGCGGTCGACTGCGAGGAGCGCTCCGGAGATCGGGTGCGTGAGGATCCGGTCCCACCCGGATGCCGCACCGGCGAGACGGCGGGCGGTCGCGGGATCGATCGGGGTGCGGCCGTTGAGCTCGGCCGGCGTCGCATCGTCTCCGATCAGCGTCGTGACGGGAACGGTGACCGACACCGTTCCGCGGATCGCCGCGAGAAGCCCCTCGTGCGCGTCGTGGCCGGCCGGAGCGCCCGTGAGGAGCAGGTCGAGGGCGAGATCGGCGCGGCGTTGCGCGATGGAGCGCCGGTCCGGCTCCGGAGACTCGGGCTCGTGAGCGTCGACCTCCGGGGGTTCGAGCTCGCGAACGGGTGTGGCCATCTGCGTCAGCCGCTGGAAGACGCCGTGGACCAGCGCGGAGGGACCGAGCAGGCCGAGCTGCGTCATCCCATCCCCGACATCTTTCACCCACACGGACCTCTTCTCCCGCGCGTCGAGATGCCGCTCGTCGATCGATCGCGCCTGAAACCGCTCGGCCACACGCCGAGCCATCCGACCGACACGGCCAGGAGACTCGCTCTCCGCGAAGGCGATCATCTGGGTCGCGTACGCGTCGCGGCTCGCCGCCTCGTCGAGGTGCTCGCCCGCCTCGCACACGGCCCGGGCGTGCGCAGCACTGATGCGCCCGGCGCCCTGCGCTTCCCAGACCAGCGGGAAGCGCTCCACGACCCACGCCGCATCCGCCATCCGGCGCTGGACGGTCCGATCGCTCACACGCAGCGCCGCGGCGAACTCCGCGGCCACGGTGCGCGCCGTCATCTCCCCATGATCGGGATGCTCCGCCTGCGCGGCGACGTCGAGCGCGAGCCGCGAGCCTACTGCGAGGATGCCGTCGCGCGCGGCCTGCAGACTGCTGATCGTGCGCTCGACCTCGACGAGCATCTCGGTGAGCGCGGCGAGCGCCCCCACCTGCTCGAGAGTCGCATCCGCCAGTGCCGTCATACCGTCAGTGAACCAGGAGCCACCGACATTCAAAGGCCCAGATCAGCGGCTGAAAACGATATATCGGAATGCGGTCCGGAGCCGGAGAATGCGGCGTCAGGAGAGACCGCATCCGCGCCCGCCCCTCCCCTGACGCGATACTTGACCCTGACACAGTGGCAGACGGGAGAACTGAGACATGTTGTCCATCGGAGCGTTCGCGCAGGTCGGCCAGGTGACCCATCGGATGCTCCGGCATTGGGACACCGCCGGCCTGCTCGTGCCCGCCCATGTGGACGAGTTCAGCGGCTACCGCTCCTACGATCCCTCGCAGCTGGAACGGCTGCATCGGATCGTCGCCCTGCGCCAGCTGGGTTTCGGGCTCGACGACATCTCGACGATCCTCGAACGGGGTGTCGATGCCGAGCGCATCGCCGCCCTGCTGCGGATCCGTCGCGCAGAGGTCGAGCAGGAGCATCGGATCGCCGCGGAGAGACTCGTCGACGTGGAGAGGCGCCTCCACCTCATCGAAAGAGAGAATCACATGTCTCAGATCGAGATCGTCGACAAGCCCCTCCCCGCCGTCCGCCTCGCGGCCATCCGCACGATCGTCGCCGATCAGCCGGCGGTCGCGGCGGTGGTCGGACCCGCGTTCGACGCGGTGGCGGAGATCATCGGCGACCAGCACTCCCTGTCCACTCCGATCGCCGAGTACGAGACGCTCGACGACGGCCTGCAGGTCATCGCCGGATACGCCTACACCGGCCCCGCACAGGCTGGGTTCGAGATCATCGAGCTCCCGGCGGCGGCGGCGGCCGTGTGCGGCATCCACCTCGGCTCGATGGATCGCATCGCCGAGAGCTGGCAGGCGATCCACACCGAGATCTTCGCCCGCGGTCTGGTCCACGACGGCCCCTGCCGCGAGCTCTACGTGCGCGCCGTCTCGGAAGACCAGTCCGACTGGGTCACCGAACTGCAGCAGCCCGTGCGGCGCGGGTAGGTCGGGCCGGAGGGCACCGACCCGGTCAGCCGAACAGTGGCAGGATGAAAGTAAGGCGCGCCTTACCGGCCGCCCGGCGGCGTCGCCTCGGCAGACGCCGAGCGATGGATCCGCCCCTTTCTCGGAAGGACCACGCGGATGACATCACTCACACCGAGAGCGGACGAGCCCGCCGACTACGACGTGCTCGTCGTGGGTGGCGGACCCGCCGGCCTCTCCGCTGCGCTCAACCTCGGCCGCGCCCTCGCGCGCGTGCTCGTGATCGACGCCGATCGTCCCCGCAACGCGGCCACGCTGCGATCGCACGGATTCCTGACCCGCGACGGCATCCCGCCTCAAGAACTGCGTCGCCTCGCCAGGGCAGAGCTCGCGGCCTACCCGAACGTCGAGGTGAGATCACGGACCCGCGTGGCCGCTCTCCGCCCCGCGGCCGGCGGGTTCGCGGCGGACATCGGACGGCGCGAGACCGAGGCGACCGTGACCGCCCGCACGACGCTGCTGGCCACCGGTCTGCGCGAGACGCTCCCGGATGTCCCGAACCTGCGCGGCTACTACGGCATGAGTCTGTTCAGCTGCGCCGCCTGCGATGCGTGGGAGCTGCAGGGACGCCGACTCGCCCTCATCGGCGAGACCGCGGACCTCGCGGATCGCGCGCGACTCATCGGCCGTTGGACCGAGAACCTCGCCGTCTTCACCCACGGCGCAGACTCTGTGACACCGGACGAGGAGGCTGCCCTCGCAGCCGTCGGGATCTCCGTGCATCGGGCTCCCATCGCCGAGCTCGTGGGCGACCGAGGCCAGCTCGAAGCCATCCGCCTCGCCGACGGCACCGCGGTCGGCGTCGACGGCGGTTTCGTGCGCCCCGAGTGGGACACCACGCTGGCTTTCCTCGACGGGATCACCCCGGCGACGGACGATGCCGGGCACCTGCTCACCGACCGCTCCGGTCGCACCGACGTGCCGGGACTCTATGCCGCAGGGGATGCCGCGGCACCGGGTCCGCAGCAGCTGATCGTGGCGGCAGGGGCCGGCGCTCGGGTCGCCGCGGTGATCGTGCACGACTCGATCGGCATCGCCACCGCCCACTGAGCAGGAGTCGAGGACGGCACGGGAGTCGAGGACGGGGCGCGGGGCGCGGGGCTAGGCTGGCCCGCATGACGCGCACCTCCTCCATCCCCCTGCGCCTGGCCGCCACCGCGATCGCTGTCACGGGAGTGCTCTCGCTGAGCGGATGCCTGTACGCGCAGATCCCCGCGACATCGCCGTCCGACGCCACCTCGCCGAGCACGGAGACCGATGCACCCGTCGACGAGGCGCCCGGTTCGACCCTGACCTTCGCCGAAGGCCTCGATCTCGCCGACGACACCTACATCGAATGGGGCGACGGGCTCATGGCCGACGACGGGTGGAAGACGGTCTCACCCGACGACGGCAACGGCGGCTGGACCTACGGCACGGTCGACGGCACCTGCACAGCACGGTTCTGGCAGGGGTACACGACCGACGTGCCCGTGGTCGCCGGGGACGACAGCGCGTCGTCCGATGCGATCCTCGGTGTGCTGCTGCAGACTCCGACCAGCGAGGTCACCGCGCTCGCGACCACCGGCGAGTTCAGCTATATGGCCGGCGGGAGCGGGGGCGTCGAGATGCGCCAGGTGGTGGGCGTGGACGGCAGCCGCACCTGGCTCATGGCCGCGCGCGCATTCACTCAGACCGGAGTCGGCTTGTCGGTGATCGTGGACTGCACCGCCGCGGATGCGGAGGCGACGATGGCCGCGATCAACGAGGAGAACGCGGTCGTCGTCACTCCCTGAGCGCAGCGGCGGCGCGACCGCATGGACTCACTTGCCGCCCGGAGGGCCGATCAGCAACAGGATGACGTACAGCGCGACGATGCCGACGACCAGCAACAGCGCGAGCACCCATGGCCGCTGCAGGAACCAGCGCATCAGTCGGTCGTACCAGCGGCGATCCCGCGGGTCGTCCGTCGCATCGAGGCGCCAGTCGCCGGTGAGTCGACCGGTGCGATGCAGCCAGATCTCCATCGGGATCGTCGCGTAGGGGACGATGGCACTGGCCACGGCGAGCACGCCGACGCCGACGTGCCAGCGCTGGTTCAATGCGACCAGGATCGCCGTCGCCGCGTACGACAGGAACACGAACCCGTGGATGCCACCGCCCACGGTCACCACGATCCCCGGAGCGCCGACGGCGCGGGCGATGATCGCGGCGATCAGGATCGTCCAGGTGATCGCCTCCGCGATCGCGAGAACTCGGAACAGACGGTCGGGTGTGCGGAACACGGTACTCCTCGGGTGGGGTCCCTCCACCGTATCCGCCGGACATCTCGTTCGAATCAATCGAACGGTTGACCCCGCCGGCAGTGGAATAGCTCACCGCCTCGCGATGTTGCCGAAGGCATGGTGACAGTGGATGCGGACGCGCTCTCGAACGTGCTCGGCGCCGTCGACCTCCGCGTCGGCATCGGCCGGCGCACCTCTCTCGCTGCGGGAGCGCTGCTGCCGATCCCTGCCGGTGCCATCACGCTGGTCTACGTCGTGGAGGGCGGAGTCCTGGGGCACCCTCCGCTCGGCGACGGCTGCCGACTCGACGTCGACCCGGACTCGAAGGCGCGCCCCTCCACCCCGGAGAACCGGCATGACGTGCTGGTCGCGGGCGACGCCTTCCTGACCATCGGCCGCTCAGCGTTCGTCCTCGAGGCCGCGAGCACCACGAGCCTCATGATCGCCGATATCGAACTCGCGGATGCGGCGTCGCCGCTGCCCGCACTGCTGCCGCCCTTCCTCACCGTCACCGGGTTCGACACCGTGGAGCCGGCCGCCGCGGCCCTCGCCCTGAACATGGGCGTGATCGACCACACCCTGAAGCCCGCCCGCCAGGGCGATCCCATCATCTGCCGCATGATGGCGACGACGGTGCTGCTGTCGGTCATCCGCGCCTGGGCTGCGAACGGCTGCGCTCCCTCGGGCTGGCCGTCGCTGTCGAACGACCCCTTCCTCGACCGGGTCGTCGACGCCATCCGCGAGGAGCCCGGCCGCGACTGGACGGTCGAGCGCCTCGCCGGCATCGGAGCCATGTCGCGCTCCACGTTCGCCGAGCGGTTCCGCAGCGCCGTCGGTCGCTCGCCCGCCGACTACGTGACCGAAGTTCGCGTCGACGCGGCCAAGCGGATGCTCGACGCCGGACGGAGCGTCTCGGATGTCTCCCGCGAACTCGGCTACGCCTCGGATGAAGGGTTCAGTCGGGCGTTCCGACGCCGCACCGGACAGACCCCCTCCGCCTGGCGGCTCGCGAACCGCACTCCTGTCCCCGCCTGAAAGATCCCGCCGGAAAGATTCCGAACCCTCTCAGCCCCTGCTGCTGACGCGGTTCGAGGCGCCGAAGAGCACCGCGCCCGCGAGCAGCGAGATGGCGCCGATCACGTAGACCAGTTCGACGTTCAGCGTGTCGACGAGCAGTCCGCCGATGCCGGCCGCGAGCGTGATCGCCCCCTGGAAGCCCACCACGACGAGGCTGCCGCCGGCTTCGAGCCGATCGGGCATGCGGTGCCCGACCCAGGTGTTGGCGACGATCAGCCAGGACGAGAAGAAGAAGCCCCACACCAGCACGACGATGCCGACGCCGATGATCGACCCCGAGAACAGGATCATCGAGATGACGGACACCGCGATCACCAGCGGCGCGAACACCGCGAAGAAGGCGAACGTGCGGTCGATGACGAGGCCGATCGTGATGTTGCCGAGCAGGCCGCCGACGCCGAACAGCGCGAGCAGCACGACGATGGTCGAGGCGTCGACCTCCGGGATGCGCTCCAGCGCGAGACGCACGTACGTGTAGGCGAGGAAGTGTCCGAGCACGACGAGCACGTGCCCGACCATGCCGAGACCGATGCCGGGACGGCGCAGGGTGTCGACGAGCAGACGCAGGCTCGATGCCCGTTCCGCCGGCACCGACGGCAGCGCGAACCGCAGGACGACCGCGAGCACGACCATCAGCACACCCGCGATGGCGAAGACCATCCGCCAGTCGACGAGCTCGCTCAGCATGACGCCCAGCGGTACGCCGGCCACGGTCGCCAGCGAGACGCCGGCCGAGGTGAACATCACACCGCGGCCGAGGTTCGCCGGTCCCGCGAGACGTGCGGCGACCGTGATCGACATCGCCCAGAACGCGCTGATCGCCGCCCCGAGCAGGAAGCGCGCCAGCAACACGATGATCAGATTCGGCGAGATCGCCACGATGAGGTTCGACACCGCGGCGGCGAGCGCCATCCACACCAGCAGCGACCGGCGGTCGAGGCGCGGGAAGATGAGTCCGACCGTCGGCGCGACCACGAGTCCGACCAGCGCGGTCACGGTCACGGTCTGTCCGGCTTGACCCGGGGTGACCCCGAGCCCGTCGGCCATCTCGGTGAGCACGCCGTTGGGCAGGAACTCGGCGGTGACCAGCAGGAAGCCCATCAGCATCAGCACGATCAACCCGCCGTAGCGGATGCGGGACGCTGCGGAGGACGGCAGGGTGGGAACGGGGGCGGTCGTGGTCATGGTTCCACGTTCGCAGGATCGGGACGGCGTCGCCCGACCGGTCGTCCGCGGCACCCGACCATTCGTCCGGGCGCGTCGGGCCGAACCCTCGACGGAACTACCGACGGGGCGAACGTCCGCGGGTCTGGACAAGCCCGCCGCGAACGCCCTAGGCTCGACGACGCACCGGGACGAGCCCGGGAAGCCCGAGCGGAAGGAGCCGAGGACATGAACACCGTCTTTGTCGCGCTCTCCGCCGACCATCTTCCCTTCGAGGCCGCCCGCTCCTGATCGTGGTGTGGCCTCCTGCTCCCGGAGCCACATCGTGTCTGATCTCTTCGCTTCCTCGGAAGCCGCGTCCTTCGACGCATCCCCGCTCGATTCCACCGCGTTCGATCCCGCCACGTTCGATCCCGCCGCCTTCGATTCCCTCGAAACCGAACTCTCCTTCGCCGACGTCGATCCTGGCGAGGGCCAGCGCTGGTCCACGTGGCCGGCGATCACCCCCTCCGAACGCGGCCCCGAGCCGTGGCCCGCGTGGGTCGTGACCTCGGCGGGCGCACTCGACACCGAGCGCGGCATCCTCAAGACCGGCAAGGAGGCCGACGTGTTCCTGCTCGAACGTGCGGTGCCGGGCGATCCCACGCGGCACACGCTGCTCGCGGCGAAGCGCTACCGCAGCGCGGAACACCGCAGCTTCCACCGGTCATCCGTCTACACCGAGGGCCGCAGCACACGGAACACCCGCGATACGCGGGCCCTCGCCAAGAAGTCCGACCACGGTCGCGAGGTGGCCGCCGCGCAGTGGTCGTTCGCCGAGTTCGAGGCGTTGTGCCGGATGTGGGAGCTCGGTGCCCCGGTGCCGTATCCCGTGCAGGTGAACGGCACCGAGGTACTGATGGAGTTCCTCGGCGACGCCGACGGGACCGCCGCGCCCCGCCTGGCCCAGGCCCGCGGAGACCGCGCCGAGCTGCAGGGCTACTACGCGCAGGTCGTCGACCTGATGCGGATCTTCGCCGCAGCCGGCTTCGCCCACGGCGACCTCTCGGCCTACAACCTGCTCGTGCACGACGGGCGGGTGCGGGTGATCGACCTGCCGCAGATCGTCGACATCATCGCGAACCCGCAGGGGCTCGACCTGCTGCACCGCGACTGCGTGAACCTCTGCGACTGGTTCACCCGCCGCCGGGTGGAGTGCGACCCCGAGGAGCTGTTCGCCGAGATGCTCGCCGCGTCGTACACGTGAGGTGTCGCCTCCGGGAGGTTCCGCATCCGGGAGGTTCCGCATCCGGGAGGTTCCGGTCGCAGTTGTTGCCGCCCGGCGGCGTGCGGCGCGGCAGGAACTGCGACCGGAACCAGCGGGACGCGTGCGGCGCGGCAGGAACTGCGACCGGAACCGGCGGGCCGCGTGCGGCGCGGCCGGAAACGGCGGGACGGATGCGAGCGGCAGGAGCTGCGACGTCAGGCGGCGAGGCGGGCGGCCAGCAGCGTCACGAGCTCGTAGACCACGTGGCTCGCGGCGATGCCGGTCATCTGCGCGTGATCGTAGGCGGGCGAGACCTCGACCACGTCCGCCCCGACGATGTTCTGCGATTTCAGAGCGCGCAGGATCCGCAGCAGCTCGCGACTGGTGAGCCCACCGGCCTCCGGGGTGCCGGTACCGGGTGCGTGAGCGGGGTCGAGCACGTCGATGTCGATCGACACGTACAGCGGCTTGTCGCCGATGCGCTGCAGGATGCGGGCGATGCCGGCCTCGACCCCGTGCTCCTCGATGTACTCGCTCGACACGATCGAGAAGCCCAGGCGCTCGTCGTCCTCGAGGTCCTGCTTCGAGTACAGGGGGCCGCGGGTACCCACGTGGCAGCTCGCGGTGAGGTCGATCAGACCCTCCTCGCTCGCCCGACGGAAGGGGGTGCCATGCGTGATGGGAGCCCCGAAGTAGGTGTCCCACGTATCGAGGTGGGCATCGAAATGCAGGACCGCGACCGGACCGTGCTTCGCGGCGACCGCCCTCAACAGCGGCAGCGCCACCGTGTGATCGCCGCCGATCGTGACGATGCGCTGCACCTGCTCGCCGAGGGCCAGCGCCGCACGCTCGACCTCGGTCACGGCCTCGGTCAGATCGAACGGGTTGACCGGGATGTCACCGGCATCCACGACCTGCGCGATGGCGAACGGCGACACATCCTGCGCGGGGTTGTACGGCCGCAGCAGGCGCGACGACTCGCGCACGTGCGAAGGACCGAACCGCGTGCCCGGCCGGTAGCTGACGCCGGAGTCGAAGGGGATGCCGACGACCGCGATGTCGGCACGGGGCACGTCTTCGATGCGCGGCAGGCGCGCGAAGGTCGCGATGCCGGAGTAGCGGGGGTTCACGGACGCGTCGATGGGGCCCACGTTCTCGGTCATTGCTCGTTCCTGTTCGTCGGGGTGATCTGGAGGGTCAGTGGGGCTCAGAGGGCATGCTGCGGGATGTGCACCAGCTGCACGCCCCCGGCGGTGATCGCGGCGCGGATGCTCGACGCGATGTCGTCGCGCCGTTTCACGCGGCGGCCGGTCGCTCCGAAGGCCGTCGCGAGCGCCGCCCAGTCGGGCTGCACCAGGTCGACGCCGATCGGGGCCATGCCGCGATCGACCTCGTTCTGCCGAATCTCGGCATACCCGCCGTTGTCGACGCACACGACCGTGACATCGAGGCGCTGCTCGACCGCGGTGACCAGCTCGTTCACGCAGAACATCAGGGCGCCGTCGCCGATCACGGTCACGACCGGGTGCTCGGTCTGCGCGACCCGTGCGCCGATCGCCGCGGGCAGGCCGTAGCCGAGGGTCGCGTAGGTGGGGGTGTAGAGCAGAGAGTGGGGATGGGCCGCCCGCAGCACGCTGCCCAGCGCCATGTAGACGATCTGGGACGAGTCGCCCGCGACGATCGCGTCGTCGGGCAGGGCGTCGGCGATGATCTCGGCGAGGGCGACCGTCTCGGGTGCGGTCTCCCGCATCTCGACGTCGATCGCCGCACGTTCGGCCGTGAGGTCGCGCGGCGGGCGGGTCTCGGCGGGGAGGGACGTCAGCAGCGCCTCCAGAACGGCGGCCGCATCGCCCGTGATCCCGACGGTCGCGGCGAGGTTCTTGTCGCGCTGCGCCGGTGAGATGTCGATGCGGATCACGGTTCCACGGGCTTCGAGTCGCGGTGCCCACAGCTCGGCCTCGCCGAGCTTCGAGCCGACCACGAGCAGCACGTCGGCGTCTTCCGCGACGACGCGGGCGGCCGCGAGACGAAGGTTCGAGCCGAGGGAGAGGGGGTGCCGTTCATCGACCACACCCTTGCCGTTCAGCGTGGTCAGCACCGGGGCACCGAGTCGCTCGGCGAGGGTTGTGACCTCGTGCGCGGCATCCACCGCTCCCCCACCGGCGACGATCACAGGCGTCTTCGCGTCGGCGAGCAGACGGGCCGCCTCGGCGAGCGCGGTCGGCTCCCCGGAGACCCGGGTCGGCACCGGGCGCGGTCGCCGCGCCTCGGCGGAGACGTCGGCCGGAGCCTCCAGCACGTCGAGCGGGATCTCGATGTGCACAGGACGGGGACGACCGGTGCGGAACAGCGCGAACGCATCATGGACGGCCTCGACGGCCTCGGGGGCGCTCGTCACGCGACGAGACCACTCGGCGATCGCGCCGACCATGGCCGTGGCGTCCTTCGTCTCGTGCAGGGTGCCCACGTCGGCGAACTCCGCACCGAGGGGCACCCCCGGTGAGAGGACGATGAGCGGCCGTGATTCGCAGAACGCCGTGCCGATCGCACTCATGGCGTTCTGCAGTCCGGGGCCCGAGGTCGTGATGACGACGCCGGGGAGGCCGGTCTGCTGCGCCCAACCGTCGGCCCCGTAGCCCGACCCCTGCTCGTGGCGGTTCGTGACCGCGCGGATGCCGAGGTCGGCGAGCGGCCGGTAGAGCTCGAGGTTGTGGGTGCCGGGGATGCCGAAGATCGCGGTCACGCCGTAGGCGCGGATCGTCTCCAGCACGGCTCGCCCTGCGGTGTCGGCGTACTGCCCTGCCGTCGTGGTGTCGGTGCTCATCGTGTCATCCTCACACTCGGTGACGACGCGTGCCGTCGACCCAGGTCTCGCGCACCGTGATCGCCGAGATCTCCTCGGCCGGCACGACCAGCGGGTCGCCGGAGAGCACCACGAAATCGGCGTACTTGCCGATTTCGAGCGAACCCAGGTCGTCTTCGCGCCCGATCGATACGGCACCCTCGATCGTGTGTGCGCGCAGGGCCGCGAGCGCGGAGACCCGCAGGTCGTCCGGCCCGAGCTTGTGTCCGCGGCGGGTGACGCGGGTGACGGCGGTCTGGATGGCTTCGAGCGGGATCGGCTCGGCGACCGGAGCATCCGACGAGATGGTGAACGGCACACCCGCCCGCTCGAACTCTCCCAGCGGGTTGAAGCGCTCGCCCGGGGTGCCGATGGCCTCTTCCACGCCCTCACCCCAGTTGAAGTAGTGCTGGGTCTGGTTGACCGGACGGATTCCGGAGAGGGCCATCCGCTCGATCTGCTCGGGCGTGGGCAGGCCGCAGTGCTCGATGCGGTGGCGGGCGTCGGCATCCGGATGCTCGGCGAGCGCGGCCTCGATCGCCGACACGACCATCTCGATCGCGGTAGGCGACTGGGCGTGCGTGGCGGTCTGCAGCCCCGCGGCGTGCGCTTTGCTGATGAGCCCCGCGTACTCGGCGGGCTCGTGGTAGAGCTGCCCGGTACGGCACGGGTCGCCGACGTAGCCGTCGGGGAAGTACGCGGTCCAGCCACCGAGCGTGCCGTCGGCATAGAACTTGATGCCGGCGAAGCTCAGGTGCGCGTTGCCGAACTGCCCGACGAGCCCCATCTCGAGCGCCTCGTCGAGCAGGTGCGAGAGCAGGTACATCGACACCCGCAGCTCCAGGCGCCCGGCCTCGGCGAGTCGCAGGTACATGTCGAACTCGCGGCGCGTGACCTGGGCGTCGCCGATCGAGGTGACCCCGCCGGCGAGGAACCGCTGGGTCGCGGCATCCAGCTGGCGCAGGTGCTCCTCGGGCTCGTCGGCGAGGTGGAAGTTCGGACCGTGGTGGCCGATCTTCACGCCGTGCACTCCGGTGAGGATGTTGCACGCGGCATCCGACAGCTCGCCGGTCAGCTCGCCCTCGGCATCGCGGAAGAACTCACCGCCGTCGGGGTTCGGGGTGTCGCGGTCGACGCCGTTGATCGTGAGGGTGTGCGAGTTCACGACCCCACCGTGGCCGGAGGCGTTCATGAGGTACACCTCGCGGTCGGCGGCGACCTCGTCGAGCTCGAAGCGGGTGGGATGCCGCTTCTCGGCGAGGTTGCGCTGCTCGTAGCCGTAGCCGCGCACCGGGCGCCCCGCGGGCAGGTCGGCAGCCGCGGCCTTCAGCAGGGCCACGATCTCGGGAATGCTGCCTGCCTTCTCGGGCCCGCAGTCGACCCAGCTCATCATCTGCCCGAACATGAGCGGATGCGCGTGGGCGTCGACGAAGCCGGGGACCACGACCCCGTCGCCGAGGTCGATGCGCTCCGGAGAGAGCCCACCCCGCTCGGCCGCGGCCTCGCAGTCGGCGAGGGTGCCGATCGCGAGGATCCGCCCGCGATCGGTCAGCATCGCCGTGGCGGTGGAGGCCGCGACATCCGCCGTGTGGATCGCGTGCGCGGTCAGCAGGACGGGTGCCGTCTGGGCCGAGCGGTCGAAGGGGGTGAGCTTTCTCATGGGGAACCTGTTCGCGGTCGTGGCGTGCGGGAGGGGACGTCGTCGGGGTCGGTGCGCCGTCAGGGCAGGCGGTTCGCCGTCGTGTCCGTGCGTGCGGTGAAGGACGCCGTCACGGGTGCCTCGTCGGAGTGCTGCGGCGCGAGCCGCGTGCAGATCCCGGCGATGAGCGCCATGCCGATGAACATCGCGATCACCGACCAGATGCTGCCGGTCCAGGCGATGAGCTGCGTCGCGAACCAGGGCGAGAAGCCGGCCCAGACAGCCGCGCCCACGCCGTACGACAGCGCGATCGAGGTGTAGCGGGCCTGCGGACGGAACATCTGCGAGAGCAGTGCGGCGATCGGCGCATAGGTCGCGCTCATCGCGATGCGCACCAACGAGGCGAACAGGAAGATGAGCGGCTCGATGCGTCCGGGCAGGATCAGCAGGAACGGCACGAACGTGAGCACCGAGGTGATCAGGCCGATGTACATGACGTTCTTGCGGCCCCACTTGTCGCCCAGCCAGGCGACGGGGAGGGTCACGACGAACTCCACGAAGGAGGCGATCGTCATGGCGTCGAGGATGACCTGTTCACTGATCGCGACCGTGTCGCCGGTGGCGTAGGCCGTGGCGAAGGTGGTGGCCAGGTAGTAGCCGCCGGTCGAGATCGGCAGGATGCCGATGCCGAGCAGGATCGGACGCCAGTTGGTGCGCAGGGCGAAGGCCAGCGGCATCGACTGCTTGCGTCCCTCGACCTTCGCCTCGAAGACCGGCGTCTCCTCGACGCGGTAGCGCACCCAGAAGCCGACGCCGACCAGCACGATCGACAGCAGGAACGGGATGCGCCAGCCTCCGTTGATGATGAAGTCGTCGCCCATGCGGGTCATGATCGCGAAGATGCCCGAGGCGAGAAGGGCACCGGCCGGGTTGCCGAGCTGCGTGAAGCCGCCGTAGAAGGTCTTGGACTTCTCGGGGGCGTGCTCGACGCTCATGAGCACCGCCCCGCCCCACTCGCCGCCGACGGCGAGGCCCTGCACCGCACGGAGCAGGATGAGGAGGATCGGGGCGAGGATGCCGATGTTCTCGTACGTGGGCAGGCAGCCCACGAGCACCGTGGCCGCGCCCATCATCAGCAGCGTGATCACGAGCGACGTGCGCCGGCCGAGCTTGTCGCCGATGTGCCCGAAGATGATGCCACCGAGCGGGCGGACGAGGAAGGCGACAGCGAAGGTCGCGAAGGCTGCTGCGGTCTCGGCCAGTCGGTCGCCGCTCGGGAAGAACAGCGGACCGAAGACGAGCGCCGCGGCGGTCGCGTAGACGTAGAAGTCGTACCACTCGATGGTGGTACCGACGAAGGCGGCGATGCCGGCGCGGCGCGCCCGGCTGTGGGTGCCGCTGGTGGAGGTAGTGGTCATGGGGGGTGCCCGCTCCTTTGCGGAAGATGTCGGATAGCGAAGGATGCTACGGACGTGCAGCGCTGCCAGCAAGGGCAGAACTCCAGCGATAACGGGGATTCACTGGATATATGATCGCGCATCCGCACAATGCACGCCTTCCCGATGGCAAGCCTGCCTCCTACACTGAACTTGCGCACGACGAAGCGTGCGATCGCGGGAAACTGACGAAATGAGCGGAACCATGGATTTCGACGCCGAACTCATCCGCGCACTGCAGGAAGACGGCCGCGCCAGCATCCTCTCGCTCGCGCAACGGCTCGGGCAGTCCCGGGCCGCGGTCGCCGCCCGGCTGCGCACGATGCTCGCCGACCGCACCGTGCGGGTCGTGGCCGCCGTCGACCCGGTCTTCCTCGGCCAGCACGTGCTCGCCCACGTGTCGATTCGCACCGACGGGTCGGTCGAACTCGTGGCCGAGCACCTGCGCGACATGAGCGAGACCGTGCTGGTGTCGGCGGTGGGCGGGGCGCACGACGTGGTCACCGAGGTGCGCGTCGGCTCGATGTCGGAGCTGCACGACCTGTTGGCCCTGATCCGCGCGATCGACGGCGTCCTCGATATCAGCACGATCATCTACTCGACCGTGATCAAGGGCTTCTTCGTCTCGGAGTACCACGGCGGGGTCACGCTCGACACGATCGACGAGGCGCTGATCGAGCAGCTGCAGGCCGATGGGCGCAAGAGCTTCCGCGCGCTGGGTGAGGAGGTGCGTCTCTCCCCCTCGGCCGTCGCGACGAGGGTGCAGCGGATGATCGACGCCGGGGTGATCAAGATCAGCGCGGTGGAGGCTCGCGGGCTCGCGCACCGGCAGCTGTCGATGGGCGTCGGCATGACGCTCGGCGACGACGACGAAGCCGTGATCGACGAGCTGCGACGCGGGCGCGGTGTGGATTTCGCCGCGCGCACCCTCGGCCGGTTCGACGCCGTGGCCACGCTCGTCGAGCCATCGGCCGGAGCCCTGTACGCCAGTCTGGAGCGTCTGCGCGCGCTGCCGGGAGTCACGCGCATCGAGGCCTGGCTGCACCTCGCCGTGCTCAAGGAGGACTACGCCCGCACCTTGCGCCCTCTCCGCACGGACTGAGTCGCATCCCCCACCGTCCCTCCGTTCCGGTGGCCGTTGCTGCCGCCTCCGGCGCATTCGCGCGGCGGGAGCTGCGACCGGAACGAGCGTGACCCCGAATATCAGTGCGGCGCGCCGTCACCGAGCGTTCACCGGGGGCCGCCAGACTTCGAGAATGAGCGAAACCGAGGGGCACGGCGCCGTGCCTGAACCCGTGGCGACCGCGAACAGCGGCGCCGTGGCCGTCGTCGGCCTCGACCTGCGCGGCGAGACGCCGGCACCGAAGAAGCAGGTCTACTCCTGGGCGCTGTGGGATTGGGCGACGCAGCCCTTCAACACCGTCATCCTGACGTTCATCTTCACAGCGCTGTACCTGACGACCGAGGCATTCCTCCCCGCCGACGTCGCCGCCCTCGACCCGAACAGTCGGGCGCACGAGGCGGCCATCGCCGATCTCACCTCAGGCCTGGGACTCGGCTCCACCATCGCGGCCTTCGCGATCCTGCTCCTCGCACCGGTGCTCGGTCAGCGCGCCGACGCGGCGGGACGGCAGAAGCTCTGGCTCGGCATCGGCACGGGCGCGCTCATCCTCTGCATGTTCGGGCTCTGGTTCGTCGAGCCCACCCCCACGCTCTTCTGGCTCGGCGTGGCACTGATCTCGGCAGGCTCGGTGTTCGGCGAGATCGCGGCGGTCAACTCGAATGCCATGCTGATCGGCATCGCGAACCCCAAGACCGTGGGGCGCATCTCGGGACTCGGCTGGGGGTTCGGCTACCTCGGCGGCATCATCGCCCTGGTCATCGTGATCGTCTTCTACATGATGGACTGGTTCGGCCTCCCCTCGGACGGCGGGCTGCCGTTCCGCATCATCGCGGTCGGCTGCGCGGTCTGGGCGATCGTGTTCAGCATCCCGATCTTCTTGAACGTGCCGGAGCCCTCGCTCGGCCGCCCCGAGCGCAAGGTCGGCTTCTTCGCCTCCTACGGCCTGCTGGTCAAGGACGTCATCGGCCTCTACCGCTCCCCCGAGACGCGGCCGACGTTCTGGTTCCTGCTCGCGAGCGCCGTGTTCCGCGATGGGTTGGGCGGCGTCTTCGCGTTCGGCGCCGTGATCGGGTCGACGGTCTTCCACTTCGCCTTCCTCGACATCGTGATCTTCGGCATCGCCGCCAACCTCATCGCGGGCATCTCCACGATCATCGCCGGACGCTTCGACGACCGGTTCGGCCCCAAGCGGATCATCCTGCTGTCGCTCGGCTCGATGGTGGTCGCCGGTCTCGGCGTGTTCTTCCTGCGCGACGGCGGGACCATCGTCTTCTGGATCGGCGGACTCATCCTCTGCGCCTTCGTCGGTCCCGCACAGGCCTCCGCCCGCTCCTTCCTCGCGAGGGTCACCCCGGCCGGACGCGAGGGTGAGATCTTCGGGCTGTACGCCACGACCGGTCGGGCCGCGAGCTGGATGGCCTCCGGCGCCTGGACGCTCCTGATCGTGCTCACCGCCCAGACGGCGTTCGGCATCCTCGGCATCGTGATCGTCCTGATCGCGGGCTTCCTGCTCCTGCTGCCGGTGAAGGCACCCCGCTGACGCCCGTGTCGCGCGGCGGGAGTAGCCTGACCGCGTGACCGTGTTCCTCGCCTTCCTCGCCAACATCCTCGTCGCGGTGGCGAAGACCGTCGCCGCGATCATCACCTCGTCGGCGTCGATGGTGGCCGAGGCCGCGCACTCGTGGGCGGATGCCGGGAACGAGGTGTTCCTCCTCATCGCCGACCGCCGTGGGGCGAAGGCGAAGGATGCGCGGCATCCGCTCGGCTACGGGCGCAACGCGTTCGTATGGTCGTTGATCGCCGCGTTCGGGATCTTCACGGCCGGGTCGATCGTGTCGATCATGCACGGCATCCAGGAGCTCTCCGACACCGGTCCGGTGGAGAGCCCGATGGTGGCCTACATCGTGCTGGGGATCTCCTTCGTGCTCGAGGGTGCGTCGTTCACCCAGGCGATGGTGAAGTCCCGCCGACTCGCGAAGGAGCGCGGTTCGTCGACCTGGGACTTCGTGTTGGAGACGAGCGACACCACGCTGCGAGCCGTGTTCTTCGAGGATTCGGCGGCGCTCATCGGCCTGGTCCTGGCAGGAGGCGCCATCCTCCTGCACCAGATCACCGGCGTCGCCGCCTGGGATGCCATCGGCTCGATCCTGGTCGGTGTGCTCCTCGGCGTGGTGGCGATCATCCTCATCCGCCGGAACATCGCGTTCCTCGTGGGCGCGACGGCCGCACCCGAGCTGAGGGCGCGTGTGGGGAAGGCGCTGCTCGGCCTGCCGCAGATCGAGCGGGTGACCTACCTGCACATCGAATACGTGGGGCCGAACCGCCTCTTCATCGTCGCCGAGGTCGACCTGGCCGGCGATGCGCGCGAGCATGATGTGGCGCGGCGACTGCGTGATCTGGAACAGCGGATCGAGGAGCACGAAGCCGTCGAGACCGCCGTGCTGTCACTGTCGGTCGACGACGAGCCGTCGGTGGAGTTCGCGTCGGCCTGAGCGGGCCCCGCAGAGGTTCCGGCCCCCGATCAGCGCTGCCAGTTGTCGGCGAGCTTGTTCAGCAGTCGGGCGAGCTCGATGCGCTCGTCGTCGGTGAACGAGGTGAGCGCGGTCGTCAGCATCTCGCGACGCTCCCCCCGCATGCCGCGAGCGAGGCGTCGGCCCTCGTCGGTCAGGGCGATGCGCGTGCGACGTGCGTCGTCGGGGTCGGCCTCGCGGCGCACGAACCCTCGCTCCACACCCTGCTGCACCAGGCGGGAAGCGCGCGGCTGGTCGACGCCGATCGCCGCACCGAGGTCGCTCACGCTCAGCGGGGCGGATGCCGCGGCCAGCGCCTCCAGCATGCGCATGCGGGCCGGGCCGCCGAGCCGACCGGACGGGTCGGCCATCCACGGAGGCATCCCCGGGTGGCCGCGGTGATGCGCGAAGTGGTCGTGGGGATCGTCGCCGTCGTGCCCACCGTCACGGTCACCGTGCGGGCCGCCGTGCCAGCCGTGGGGGCCGCCGTGACCGCGACCGCGGCCGTCCACTCCTCTTCCCCCGGGGCCCCGCTCGCCGGGTCGCCGACCACGCAGGCGGGACAACGCCTGCGCGATGGCTTCGGCGGGATCCGGTGCGGCGTCGTTCGATTCGGCGTCGTTCGATTCGGTGGTCACCGTTCGATTTTACATGCGACTTGACATGCATTGAGAGTTCATGTCACACTACATGTACATGCACTGTGACATGCACATGCACACTGACATCAAATCGACACCGACAAAAGGACTTCCCATGAACACCTCTGAATCACAGAACGGGCCCACCCAGGGCCCCGAGAACACCGACCGTCCCTTCGGCTACTGGCTGAAGGCCGCCGACCGCCTCATGGCGGCCGAGTTCGCCACCGCCTTCGACAGCGAGCATGCGAGTCGTCGCGACTGGCGCCTCCTCAACATCGTCGACGGCACCGTCGCATCCGACCGCCCGCTGAACAGCCACAAGCTGCACCGACTCGTCGAGCGCGGCTGGGTCTCCCCCGAGGGAGACGGCTGGACGCTCACCGACGACGGCCGCGCAGCGAAGGAACGCCTCGGCACCATCGTCGACGACATCCGCGCGAAGGTCAGCGATGCCGTCTCCCCCGAGGAGATGGCCACCACGCTGGCGTCGCTCGAGAAGATCGCCCGCGCATTCGGCTGGGACGAGGAGACCCCTCTCCCCCGCGGACGCCGGCACGGCTTCGGCGGCCCGCGCCACGGACGCGGTTTCCCGCACGGATTCGGGCGCCCGTTCGGGCGCGGATTCGGCCCCGGACACGGCTTCGGCGCGGATGCGGATGCGGATGCCGAGCACGGATGCCGCCACGGCGAGCCCGGCGCCGGCCACCGCGGTCGCGGACACGGACACCCGGGTCACGGCGACCACGGCGACCACGGACACCGCGGACACGGTCCGCACCGTGCGGAGCGCATCGCTCAGCACGCGTTCGAGCGCGGATTCGACGCGGGCTTCACCCGCGGTCGCGACGCCTGACCGCGAGAAGAACGTCCGCGAAGCGCCTCACCCGACCCATCGGGTGGGGCGTTTCGCGTCCTCAGAGCTCGAGCAGAGCGATGGCCGACTCGTCGGCACCCGCCGCGCGCAGCCGGGCACGCATCGCCGCGGCGGCGAGCGCATACGGTCGCGCGTCGTCCAACAGCAGTGAGCGCGAGTTGGCCTCTTCATTCAGGGCGACCAGCTCGAACGCGAGCACCTCGGGGGCGGCATCGACCTCGCCCGCGTCCGCCGCGTGACGCAGCTGCGCCTCGACATAGCCGTACCAGTCGACCAGCGCCGCGCGTACGGCATCGCTCACCGGTCCGGATTTCGAGTCGACGTCGGCGGCGGTCGCGGCGAAGAAGCACCCGCCGGTGAAGACACGGTCCTTCGAGTACGTCAGCGAGTTGCGCAGCAGCGCGGCGAGACGGTGCATCCCGCGGGGGTATGCGCGCGCCGGCTCGACGATCCGGGCCGTGAAGATCTCGCGGGCAGCGGCGACCGTCGCCAGCTGCAGTCCCTCTTTGCTCTGGAAGAGCGTGGCGATGCTGCTCTTGCTCGACCCCGAGGCTTCGGCGAGGCGGCCGATCGTCAGCCCGTCGAGGCCCTCGACCGACGCGAGGTCGGTCGCGCTCTGCAGCACGATGCGTCGCGACGCATCGCCGCGGGCTCTCCGCCCGTCCACGACCGCACTCTCCACCATCCGCCTAGTATACGAACGATCGTTCGCCTAATATACGTATGATCGTTCGTATTGTTCTGGCGAAGGAGCTCTCATGCCGTCCGTTCCCGCGCTGCTCGCCCGCAGCATCCATACCGCCGCCGCGGTCTCGCCCCGGATCGCGGGCGACATCGCCTACCGCCTGTTCTTCACGACGACTCCGCGGATGGCGGTGCGCGAGGCGGATGCCCCCACCCACGCCGACGCGCGCCGCGGAGGAATCACCGTGCGCGGCGTCGACGTCGCCACGTACGAATGGGGCGCCGGGCCACGAACCCTCCTGCTCCTGCACGGATGGCGCGGGCGGGCCTCGCAGTTCGCACCGCTCGTGCGAGAGCTCGTCGCCGAAGGGTTCCGTGTCATCGCGTTCGACGCCCCGGCCCACGGCGCCTCGCCCGGGCGGGGCACCGACATCCGGGACTGGATCGATGCCGCCGAGCAGCTGCAGACCGACCACGGACCGTTCGACGCGATCATCGGACACTCCTTCGGCGCATTGGCCGCACTGACCATCGCCCGGTCGACCGTTCCCACTCCGGCGGTCGTCGCGATCGCCGGAGCCGCGAGTCCCGACGCCTTCGTCGCCCGGTTCGCCGACGACCTCCGCCTCGACGACGCCACGACGGCACGCCTCTCGGAGCGGTTCCGTCGGAGGCTCGGCATGGATCGGTCCGAGGTGTCAGCGCGCTATGACGCCGCCCGTCATCCGCTCCCTGCCGGCACCGCACTCCTCGTCGTGCACGACCGTGACGACCGGCGCATGCCCGACCACGATTCCCTCCGGTTGCACGATGTCCACGGCGACCGCTCGCGCCTCGTCCGCACCGAGGGTCTCGGCCACACGCGGGTGCTGTCGGCGGATGCCACGCTCGATGCGGTCGTCGCCCTGGTCGCGGGCGCATACCCCCTGACCGCGTCGAAGGATTCCGAGGGCGACGTAGGCTGGATCGGTGGCGGATTCCCGGGGAAGAGTGTGGACCGGCGTTCTGCGCGTCGAACCGCACCGCGGTGACCACAGGGTGGCGCTGCGCGCCGCGGTCAGTGTGGCGGTCCCGCTGCTCGTGCTGTGGATGCTGGGACGCCTCGACCTGAGCATCTACGCGAGCTTCGGGGCCTTCGCCGCGCTCTACGGGCGCCACGACGTGTTCCGTGATCGCATTCGGATGCAGGCCAGCGCGGGTGGTGTGATCCTCGCCTCGATGCTCATCGGTACCGCGCTGTCGGTGCTCGCCGCTCCCGCCGCGGTCAGCATCGTCGTCGTCGCGGTCATCGCCTCCGCCGTCACCCTGCTCGCCTACACGATGCGGTGGCATCCGCCGGGGCCGCTGTTCCCGGTGTTCGCGGTCGGGGCCTGCGCCACGATCCCGGCCACCGCCGCCTCGTTCGGCGACGTGCTCGTGGTCGGCGGACCGAGCGTGCTGTTCGGGCTGGCCATCACCGCGCTGGTCGGCATCTTCACGCGCAGCACCGGGGATGTGGCGCCGAAAGTCCGGCAGCCTGTCGGTCCCATCGCCGGGGAGATGGCGGTGTCGGTCGGCATCGCGATCGCGGGTGCGGGCTTCGCCGGTCTGCTGATCATGGATTCGCACTGGTACTGGGCGGCCGTCGGCGCGGTCGCCGCGGTCAGCGGGCCGCAGCTGAATGCCCGGGTGATCCGCGGCATCCAGCGCCTCGTCGGCACCCTGCTCGGCGTCCTAGTCGCAGCAGGCATCCTCGCCATCGACCTGCCGCCGCTCGCCGTCATCGCCCTCGTGGTCGTGCTGCAGGCCGCCGCCGAACTGTTCGTCGGCCGCAACTACGGCATCGCGATGGTGTTCATCACCCCGCTCGCACTGCTCATGGTGCACCTCGCCGCGCCGACACCGGTCGACATGCTGCTGCAGGACCGCGCGATCGAGACCGTGATCGGAGTGGCTGTGGGCACTCTGGTCGCCGTGGCGTCGGCGGCCCTCCGGCGCCGCCAGCTGCCGAAGCGGGCCTGAGCCTCAGGCGACGCCTACGCGATCGACGCGAACGAGATCGATGCCGCGAGATCGACACCGGCGACGTCTGCGCCCGCGAATGGGAAGGTCGTGGTGTTCAGCAGGTATACGCCCACGATGATCGCGGCGACGAAGAGCAAGAACAGGAAGGCGAAGATCACGACAGTGAGCACGCGGTAGCCGCCCGATGTCGGAACCTCTGGCGCGACGGAGGGCAGCGCCCAGTCGTCGGCGACCGCGGCGGGCGGCTCCCCCTCGAGGATGGCGGGAGTCGGACGCGGACGGTCGGAACCACGACGCGTCGCGGGCGGAGGCGGCGGGATCACCGCGTCGGACGCGGATACGTCGGAGGGGATGTCCGCGGGTGGCGGGGTCAGCAGACCCTCCGGGATCGGGATCTCGGGTGGGGGCGGCGGGATGACGACGTCGGCGGGCGGGATCAGCGGCTCGTCCGGGAGGGCGCCCGGCTCGTCCGGGACGACCGGCTCTTCGGGCCGCGCGCCGCTGACATCGCTCATCTCAGCCTCCGACTGCTCCGACGTCGGTGGTGCCGACATCCGTCCGATGGAAGTTCTGGAACGACCGGGAGGCCGTCGGTCCGCGCTGACCCTGGTAGCGGTTGCCGTAGGGGCCGGATCCGTAGGGGTTCTCGGCGGGAGAGGTGAGCCGGAAGAAGCACAGCTGACCGATCTTCATGCCCGGCCACAGCTTGATCGGCAGAGTCGCGACGTTCGCGAGTTCGAGCGTGACGTGCCCTGTGAAGCCGGGATCGATGAAACCCGCGGTCGAGTGCGTGATGAGTCCGAGGCGTCCGAGCGACGACTTGCCCTCGAGACGTGCCGCGATGTCGTCGGGCAGCGTGACCTGCTCGAACGTCGCCCCGAGCGCGAACTCGCCGGGGTGCAGGATGAACGGCTCGTCGGGGTCGACCTCGATCAGGCGCGTGAGCTCCGGCTGGTCGACCGACGGATCGATGAACGGATACTTGTGGTTGTCGAACAGCCGGAAGTACCGGTCCAAGCGCACGTCGATGCTCGACGGCTGGATCATCCCGTCTTCGCGCGGTTCGAGGCCGATGCGGCCGGATGCGAGTTCTGCCTTGATGTCGCGGTCGCTGAGAAGCACGGGTTCAGCCTAGTTGCCGGGAGCTTCCGTCGTCGCGCCTGCTTTGGCCAACGGGCACCTGCCAGGTAGGCTGGCGTTCGCCCGCTCCTCGGATGCGGGTACGGGGCTGTAGTTCAATGGTAGAACTTCTGCTTCCCAAGCAGACAGCGCGGGTTCGATTCCCGTCAGCCCCTCCACCTGCCAGTTCGTCGTCGTGTGGTGGCCGGACTACGGCAACCTCCCCTGCCGGACATGCCGGAACCCATCGGGCCTTTCCGCAGCAACATGGCGGCCCTCGCCGTCCGCAACGGTATCCGCCAACAGCAGCGCCGCTCGGAGAAGAAGGCCCACGTCACCGTCATAAGTCCTGGACCGTGAGCAACATCGACGACATCGAACCGGAGGTCTTTCCAGAGGTCGCGCCCGATTCACCTCGACAAACGCTGCAGTCGCAGCGAACAACCTCCGCTACATCGGTGAGCACCAAGACAGCACCGGGGTCTACAAGCTCGGGGCGCGGTTCTATGACCCGGGCCAGGGCCGGTTCACCCAGATGGATCCCAGTGGCCAGGAACGAAGCCCGTACAGCTATGCCGCGTGCGACCCGGTGAACCTGTCCGACAGCACTGGCCTGGACGTCTCTGCAGACTGCTGGCGCCAAGCCGGAGCCCTCATCGGCCCGTGGATCGAGGCAATCGCGAACCCGCTTCCGTGGATGAAGGTGTACCACGTGGTCGAAGGCATCAACAACTTCAACGACGAGCCCAAGGAGGGTGCCTACTTCGTCTGCGACCAGTGAGCAGACGACAAAGAGAGGGCAGCTACGAGACTGTGGCTTCGGACCTGCACCGCTCCGCATTGGCCGATTCGACCGCGGTGCAGGTCCGAAGCCCGGGATAGGGTGAGCGAATGACGGACCGTCCGGAGAATCAGCGACAACGACCCGCCGGGGACGAGGCGCAGGATCCTCGCGCCCGGTTGAACGAAGTGACTGCTGAACTCGAGGACATCTCTCGGCGACGGCTGCGGCGTCTACCGAACTCGTGGACTCCCGCTATAGAACGGCGATCCGAGGAGCTTGAAGAAGAGGCTGACCAGCTCCGGAACAGCCTTGGCGAGCCGCCAGCCACTGGACGCCCGCCGAAGAGAGCCTGGGTCGGGTGGGTGATTCTCGTCGGGGCGGTCATCCTCATAGCCGCCGCCGTCGCTGCATTCAACGGACTCTTCTAGGCCGCCGGGCGGACAGTCGCCCATTCAGCCGCTGACCGTGCGCCCGCACCGCGCACAGCCGCCATATGGCAGCCATCGTTACCCATTCCACCGATAGCCCGGGCGACTGTGCACTCAGTCCCAGGCAGCTAAGCAGGACGCGCGGCTCCGTTCTCGAGCAGGGGCGAGATCCAGATCTCCAATCTGATCTGATATTTTCTCTTGAGTTTGTCCGAAGTGGCTATGGAATGCGCACCTCACCAACTCCTCGAGTTCGGCGGAAACATCAGTCCGGAGAACACGTCGAAAGAGCCCCAGTAGTCCGAAATAGCTTTAGAAGTGACATCCATGAAACCCCCGGACTCCCCGGGGGTTTTCTCGTTCCCAGCCGGCTACGGCTCCGTCGTCTCGGTGCGGGTGGAACGATCGAGGTCTTGAGCCCGGAGGATTCTCGATGCGCGAAGGACTTCGATACCGAGGAGATGACCCTTCGCGTCGAAATCGAGGATGATCTCGCCCTCTCCGCGAGGGTCACGGATGCCGGCGACCTGGGCGGCGGCTTCGCCTGGGAGGAGTTCGCGCCCGATCGAGATGTAGGCGGCGTCCGCCTCCGGGTCGTACCTGACGCTCATCAACCGCCTCCTGCCGTTCCGACGACATGCCGTCTTCCACCACCGCGCTGTCCTCCGACGCGAGCCTTCAGATCATCCCATCCGAATCACCATCGGTTCCGAACAACGGTCGATGGGCGATATTCGTGCGCCCTCCGCACCGTATGCACGACCGAGAGAAGGCCCGATGATCGAATCGACGACACCGCCACTCGCCGCGCTCGACGGCTACCGCAACGTCACCGACCTGCTCGTGGCGCGCGCCGCTTCGGCTCCGGATCACGTCGCCTTCGAGGTCGAGGACGCGCGCTCCGGGTCGTGGCGGCCGATCACGACGCGCGCCTTCGAAGCCGAGGTGCGCGCGCTGGCGAAGGGCTTCATGGCCCAGGGCATCCGGGCGGGCGACCCGATCGCGATCATGGCGCCGACGCGCTACGAATGGGCCGTCGCCGACCTCGCCGCCTGGTTCGCCGGCGCCGTCGTCGTGCCGATCTACGACACGTCGTCGCCATCGCAGGTGGATGCCATCGTCGCCGATGCCGGTGTGCGCCTGGCGATCGGCGGTACCGCCGAGCACGCGGCACTCCTGCAGGACGCACTGGCGGTGTCGGACTCCGACACGATCGGGGCCTGGACGATGGATGCCGGGACATCCGCCGCCCTCGCCGCGCTGGTCGCGAGCGGGAGCGGCGTCACCGATGAGGAGCTCGAGGCCCGCAGGACGACCGCCACTCAGGACGACCCCGCGACGATCGTCTACACCTCGGGCACCACGGGCGAGCCCAAGGGCGTGGTCCTCACCCATCGGAACTTCCTCGGTCAGGTGCTGAACATCGCCGCGGCGTACAGCGAGATCGTGAACGAAGACGGCAACACCGTCATCTTCCTCCCGCTCGCCCACGTGCTGGCACGCGGCCTCCAGCTGATCTGCCTGGCCAGCGGCATGCGCATCGCGCACCTCTCCGACCCCTCGACGGTCGTCGCCACCCTCGACACGCTGCGCCCGACGTTCCTGGTCGTCGTGCCGCGAGTGCTGCAGAAGATCCAGGCGGCCGCCGCGGGCCAGGCCGCCGACAAAGGACTGGCGGGAGTCTGGGCGAAGGCCGAGTCGACGTCGATCGCCTGGGGTCGCCGCGCCGAGCGGGTCGATGCCGGCAGACGCGTCGCGAGGGACCGCGGCCTCCACGTGCGTCACCGCCTCTTCGACGCCCTCTTCTATCGGCGTCTGCGTGCCGTGATGGGCGGGCGCGTCGGCTACATCCTCTCGGGCGGAGCAGCCCTCGACACCGACCTCTCGCTCTTCTTCCGCGGCATCGGGGTCCCCGTGATCGAGGGCTACGGGCTCACCGAGACCACTGCACCGCTCACCGGCAACCTGCCGGGACGTATCGCCTCGGGCAGCGTCGGCGCGCCCCTCCCCGGACTCACGGTGCGCATCAGCGACGAGGGCGAGGTGCTCGCTCGCGGCATCGGCGTGTTCGACGGCTACCGCAACCCGGCTCACGACGACGGCGCCTTCGTCGACGGCTTCTTCCGCACCGGCGACCTCGGTCGTCTCGATGCGCAGGGCCGGCTGATCCTCGAAGGGCGACTCAAAGACGTGATCGTGACCTCGAACGGCAAGACGATCGTGCCGACCCGCTGGGAGAGCGCGGTGGAGGCTCATCCACTCGTCTCGCATGCGGTGATGGTCGGCGAGGGGAAGCCGTACCTCTCGGCGCTGCTCGTGCTCGACCCGGAACAGGCCGCGGAATGGGCCGATTCCGAGGGGGTCAGCGTCAGCTCGAGGACGCCATCCGACATCCGCACGGTGGACGACCCGACGCTGCGCGCTCACCTGCAGCGCGCCGTCGACGCCGCCAACGCACTCGTGGCGCGCAGCGAGCAGGTCCGCCGGTTCAGCGTGGTCTTCGCCGACCTCGACGACCGCGGGCTCGTCACACCCACCATGAAGCTCAAGCGGAGCGTCGTGCTGGATCGCGCGGCCGTCACCGTCGAAGACCTGTACCTCTGAGAAACAGAAAGCACACCATGTCCTCCCCCACGCCCTCCGACGCCAAGTCATCCCGCTCCTCGGTCATCGCGATCCTCGCGGCCCTCGTGATCGGCGCGCTCGTCGCGGTCGCCGGCAGCCAGAACGGCGCGACGATCGGCGGCATCCCGCTGTTCGCCCTGGCCGTCGCGGCCGCGTTCGCGATCCAAGTCATCGCGTTCATCCCGGCGATGCTCCTGCAGACCGAGCGATTCTTCGACCTCACCGGCAGCCTCACCTTCTTCGCGATCTCTGCGGCGCTGGTCCTGCTGACGCCACAGCCCGACGCGCGCAGCTGGATCCTCGCGGGGATGGTGATGCTGTGGGCGGTGCGCCTCGGATCCTTCCTGGCCCTGCGCGTGCACAAGGCCGGCTCGGACGGACGCTTCGACCAGATCAAGGGCTCCCCATTGCGGTTCCTGCAGGTGTGGATCATCCAGGGCGCGTGGGTGTCGCTGACCGCGGCCGCGGCATGGATCGCGATCAGTGCGGACTCCGCCACCCGCGCACCCATCGGATGGCTGACCGTCGTCGGGATCGTCGTGTGGGTTCTCGGCATGGTGGTCGAGATCGTCGCCGACGCGCAGAAGTCGGCATTCCGTGCAGACCCGCGCAACCGGGACGAGTTCATCCGCACGGGACTGTGGTCGCGGTCGCGCCACCCGAACTACTTCGGCGAGATCGTGATCTGGGTGGGTGTGTTCGTCACCGCCGCCCCCGTGCTCGTCGGATGGCAGTGGATCGCGTTGCTCTCGCCGCTGTTCGTGATCCTGCTGCTCACCCGGGTCAGCGGCATCCCGCTGCTGGAAGCGCGCGCCGAGAAGAAGTGGGGCGATCGCGCCGACTACATCGCCTACCGCGAGAACACGCCGGTGTTGATCCCGAAGCTCACGCGGGGCGCGGTGCAGGAGACGGCGGCGTAGACCGGATCGCGCGACGGGTGAGGAGCGCGACGGGGATGTGACCGGCAGCGAGGACGACCGCGGCGAGCGCGATCCATGGATTACTCAGCCACCCCGCAGCGCAGAGGAACACGACCACCGGCATGACCGCCATCGGCACCGGAACGCGCCAGAGCGAGGCGTAGAGCAGAGTCTGCTCGCGGCCCTCGACGAGGTACCGACACCACAGCACGTCGTAGGTCGCCAGCGCGACAGCGGCAGGAAGAACCCACCACCAGATGATCGCGCCGGGGACCGTGATCGCCGGCACGACGAAGCACAGCGCCTGCCCCGCCCGTTCGACGCCTTCGAGGGGTCGCGGCGCGCGCACGAGCACGTTCCGCCCGCGCAGAGGGAACCACAGCAGCAGGAGATTGGGAGCGAGCACGACGATGCTCACGATCAGCCCGAGCGGTGAGAATCCCACGCTCGAAGGCTATCGACTTCGTCTCCCCGCACACATCGGGCCCCGACACTCGGTGCCCGCGGACATGACTTCGCCCGCCCGGCACGAGAGTGTGGAGACGAACCGGCGTTCTGCTTGAGAGCACCCGCCGCGAGAGCACGCCCGAACAAAGGAGTCTCCATGTCCAGCGAAACCCTGGTCGTGCCGCTCGTCGACCAGCTCGACGCATTCTTCGGTCAGTACACGGCTGCGGGTCAGTCGCCGGGGCTCGTGTACGGACTCGTCGGCACCGACGGACTGGAGCACACCCGGGGGTTCGGGACCGCCGACGACGACGGCACCGCCCCTGACGCCGACACGGTCTTCCCGATCGCCTCGATGACCAAGAGCTTCGTCGCACTCGGCGCCCTGCTCGCCCGAGACCGCGGGCTCCTCGACCTGGAAGCCCCCATCACCGACTTCTATCCGGAGTGGCACGGCACGGTGGGTGACGAACCGGCTGCCGCCCCGACGCTGCGGCAGCTGCTCAGCATGGGCGGCGGACTCACCGAGGACAACTCGTGGGTCGACCCGTTCCTGGGCCTCTCCGAGGCGGAGCTGGTCGAACGGATCAGACCCGGCTTCAACTACAGCACCCATCCGGGAAGCTCCTTCGAGTACTCGAACATCGGCTTCACGATGGCCGGTCTCGCCGTAGGCAAAGCCGTGAGCCGACGCGTGGAGGACTGGGTCACCGACGAGATCCTGCATCCGCTCGGGATGAACAGCACATGGTTCGACAACCGCGCACCGGAAGAGGGATTCCGCCGAGCGGTCGGCTACTCGCTGAACACCGACGGCGACTGGGTGGGGTTCCCTCCCGCCGTGTCCGATGCCATGGCCGCCGCCGGCGGCATGCAGTCGACGATCAACGACCTCAGCATCTGGGTGCGCTTCCTCGCCGCCGCCACACAGCCCGCGTCGACACCCGCGAGCAGTGACGATGCCGTCGTCAGCCGGGCGTCACGGCGCGAACTGCAGCGCATCCATCAGGTCGACATCCCGTCGCTCCAGGCACGCCCCGAAGGCACCTGGAAGTTCGTCACCGGGGGCTACGCGCTCGGACTCTTCGTGCGCGAAGACCTGCACCGCGGACGCATCGTCACGCACAGCGGCGGACTTCCGGGATTCATCCTGAACATGGTGTGGCACGCAGGATCCGGGAAGGGCGTCGTCGTGTTCACCAACAGCCACCGGAGCAACCCGGTCGCCCTGTCGGAGGACGCCCTGTTCCGCGCCCTCGCCTTCCACGACACCCCCGCCCGCACCGTGCAGCCGTGGCCGGAGACGCATCGGCTGATGTCCGCCGCCGACGAGCTGATCCGCTCCTGGGACGACGGTACGGCCGCCGCGATCTTCGCCGACAACATCGACTTCGACCGCCCGCTCCCCCAGCGCCGAGCTGCGATCGACGAGCTCATCGCCCAGGTGGGCCCGCTGCTCCGCGACCGCGGCGCGCCCGAGGTCGTCTCCGCGGCGACCCCGGCAGACATCACCTGGTCGATCCCCGCCGAACGCGGCGAGCTGATCTGCATGATCCACCTCACCCCGGTGCGCCCCGCACAGATCCAGGAGTTCGAGGTGATCGCCGTGGAGCGGAGCGTTCCGCGTGCCGCACGACCGACCGACATCTCCGCCCGGCGCCGCGCCTACGCCCGACCGACCGTGAGCTCGATGCCGAACACGCGCGTGCTCTGAGCCGCGGCCGCGTTCCCGACGTCGCGTCAGCCTCGCGGATCGAATCGGCGCACCGGGTGTGTCGCCGCGACGAGCGCGCGCAGCCCCTCCAGGTCGGCAGCAGCGGCACCCAGCGCACGCGCCTGCACGAGCACGTTGCCGAGCGCGGTCGCCTCGACGGGGCCGGCCAGCACCGGCAGGGCCGAACGATCGGCGATGGCCTGGCAGAGGAGCGCGTTCAGGGATCCGCCGCCGACGAGGTGGATCACGTCGACCTCACGCCCGGAGAGGTCGGACGCCGCGCGCACGGTCTCGGCGAACGCCGCGGCGATACTCTCCACGATGCTGCGCGCGAACACGGCTCGCTCCGTCGGAGCGGATGCTCCTGACGCCTCGACCAGCGTCGCGATGCGGCTGGGCATGTCGCCGGGCGCGCTGAGCGAAGGATCGTTCGCATCGAACAGCGGCACCCCATCCGAGACCGCGGCTGCCGCAGCGAGCAGCTCCGCCAGATCGATCGATGCGCCGTCCTCCCCCTCCCACGCCCGCACGCTCTCGCTCAGCAGCCACAGACCGGTGACGTTGTGCAGAAAACGGTATCGACCATCGACGCCGAGCTCGTGGGTGAAGTTCGCCTCGCGCGCGGCATCCGTCAGCACGGGTTCGGTCAGCTCCAGTCCGACGAGACCCCACGTGCCGCACGAGATGTACGCGGCGGAAGGCGACGTCATCGGCACGGCGACCACTGCCGAGGCGGTGTCGTGCGAACCGACCGCGATCACCGGGAGGTCGGCGCCGATCCGGGCGGCGAGATCCGGACGCAGCGACCCGATCACCGCGCCGGGGTCGATGAGCGGAGGGAGGATGCGCGACGGGATGCCGATGCGCGATGCGAGATCGCTGTCCCACTCGCCGTCGTCCACTCCGAGCAACCCCGTCGTGGAGGCATTCGTCCGCTCCGCCGCGCTGACGCCCGTGAGCAGGAACGCGATCAGGTCGGGGATGAGCAGCGCCACGTCCGCGTCCGCGATCCGCTCGTCGACCCGGTACTGGTACAGGGTGTTGAAAGGCAGGAACTGCAGTCCGTCGCGGGCGTAGAGATCGGCGAACGGAACGATGTCGTGCACCTCTGCGACGCCCCGGGCGGTGCGGGAATCGCGGTAGTGGAACGGCTCGGCGAGAAGAGCGCCGTCCGCGAGCAGCCCGTAGTCGACGGCCCAGGAATCGATCCCGATGCTCTCGATCGCCGGCTCGCGCCGTACCGCCTCAGCCAGCCCCGCCACGACGTGCTCGTACAGGGCCGAGAAGTCCCAGTGCAGACCGTCGTCACGCTCGACAGGGCCGTTCGGGAAGCGCGACACGAGCTCGAGCTCGAGCCTCCCCTCCCCGATCCGCCCGATCATCACACGGCCGCTGGTCGCCCCGAGATCGACGGCCGCGACCGCGCGCACGCTCATCGCAGGAACGCCGCGGCGACGCCGGAGTCGACGGGGATGTGCAGACCCGTGGTGCGGCTGAGCTCGGGACCGGTCAGCACGTAGACCGCGTCCGCGACGTTCTCGGGCACGACCTCGCGCTTGAGGATCGTGCGGTTCGCGTAGTACTGACCGAGGTCTTCTTCGGCGACGCCGTAGGTCGCGGCACGGTTCGCGCCCCAGCCCGAGGCGAAGATGCCGGAGCCGCGGACCACGCCGTCGGGGTTGATGCCGTTCACACGGATACCGTACTCGCCGAGCTCGACCGCGAGCAGCCGCACCTGGTGCGCCTGGTCGGCCTTGGTGGCGGAGTAGGCGATGTTGTTGGGGCCGGCGAAGACCGAGTTCTTGGACGAGATGTAGATGATGTCACCCCCGAGCTTCTGGTCGATGAGAACGCGGGCGGCGGCCTTGGACACGAGGAACGATCCCTTGGCCATCACGTCGTGCTGCAGATCCCAGTCCTTCTCGGTGGTCTCGAGCAGCGGCTTCGAGAGCGAGAGCCCGGCGTTGTTGACCACGAGGTCGACACCGCCGAACGCGAGCACCGCCTCGTTCAGGGCGGCCTGCACGGCCTCGGCGTCGGCGACGTTTGCCGCGATGCCGATCGCGACATCGGTGTTGCCGAGCTCGGCGGCAGCGGCCTGCGCCTTCGAGGCGTCGAGGTCGGCGACGACGACACAGGCGCCCTCGGCCGCGAGGCGGGTCGCGATGGCCTTGCCGATGCCGGATGCGGCGCCGGTGACGAAGGCGATACGGCCCTGGTGCGACTTCGGCTTCGGCATGCGCTGCAGCTTGGCCTCCTCCAGCGCCCAGTACTCGATGTCGAACTTCTCGGCGTCGGAGATCGGCGAATAGGTCGACAGGGCCTCGGCGCCGCGCATCACGTTGATCGCGTTGACGTAGAACTCGCCGGCGACGCGGGCGGTCTGCTTGTTCGCACCGTAGGAGAACATGCCGACACCGGGGATCAGCACGATGAGCGGGTCGGCGCCGCGGATGGCAGGAGACGTGGCCGTCGCGTGCGCGTCGTAGTACGCCTGATAGTCGGTGCGGTACTGCTCGTGCAGCTCGTGCAGGCGCGCGATCTGCTCCTCGGCAGACGCCGTGGCCGGCAGGTCGAGGATCAGCGGCTTCACCTTGGTGCGCAGGAAGTGGTCGGGGCAGCTGGTGCCGAGCGCGGCGAGGGCGGGCGCCTGTTCCGACGCCAGGAAGTCGAGGACGACGTCGGCGTCGGTGAAGTGTCCGACCATCGGCTTGTCGGTCGAGGCGATGCCCCGGATGGTGCCGGCGAGGGCCGCAGCGCGCTCACGGCGCTCGGACGCGGGGAGGGCCTCGAAGCCCGAGCGGACGCCGCCGAACGGGTCGGCCTTGCCGTGCTCGGCGATGTAGGCGGCCGCGGTGTCGATGATCCAGAGAGAGTTCGCCTCGGCCTCCTCCGACGTGTCGGCCCACGCGGTGATGCCGTGTCCACCGAGGATGCAGCCGATCGCCTGAGGGTGCTGCTTCTTGATCTCGGCGATGTCGAGTCCGAGCTGGAAGCCGGGACGACGCCACGGCACCCAGACGACCTTTTCCCCGAAGATCTTCGTGGTCAGCGCTTCGCCGTCTGCCGCGGTGGCGATCGCGATGCCCGAATCGGGATGCAGGTGGTCGACGTGCGCGGCGTCGACCAGGCCGTGCATGGCGGTGTCGATCGACGGGGCGGCACCCCCCTTGCCGTGCAGGCAGTAGTCGAAGGCGGCGACCATCTCGTCTTCGCGGTCGAGTCCGGGGTACACGTCGACGAGCGCGCGCATGCGGTCGAGGCGCAGCACGGCGAGACCGCTCTCGGTCAGGGTGCCGAGGTCGCCGCCAGAGCCCTTGACCCACATCAGCTCGACCGGCTGGCCCGTGACGGGATCGGTCTCGGTGCCCTTGGCCGAGGTGTTTCCTCCGGCGTAGTTGGTGTTCTTCGGGTCGGCGCCGAGGCGGTTCGACCGGGCGATCAGAGCGGCGGCGGTGGCGTTGGTCATGACTCTCCAAGACAGGGGCGATGCACACGACCGTGTGCATTCGTGCTGTTACTTCTTGTGAAAGATAACACGAACTGACGCCCTGGAGAAAGGGTGTCTGGCGAGGGCGTCTGGGAGATTCAGAGGATGTCGGCGATGTCCCGGAAGGCATCCAACCGCTCGTCGCCGGGATCGAGCTCGGTGATCAGCACCGAGATCTCGTCGCGCTCGAGCGCGCGGGCCACCGACCGGCGCCCGAGCTTGCTGGAGTCGATGCACACCACCGTGGTGCCGGCATTCGAGGCCATCGCCTGCTTCAGCTCGGCTTCGTCCACCGAGACCTCGGACGTGCCGTCGGCGCCGTCGAGCGCGTCGGCCGAGGAGAAGAAGGTGTCGAAGTAGACCGAACGCATGCTCCGGCGGGCGATCGGGCCGACGAGACTGCCCGTGGTGGGCTCCGCGGTGCCACCGGAGATCACCGCCGTCACGCCGTCGAGCGGATGCAGCACCTGGAACGACTCGAAGGAGTTCGTGTACGCCGTGAGCCCGGCGCGCGGACCGATCGCCGAGGCGAGCATGTTGACGGTCGACGACGCGTCGAGCGCGATGCTGCCATGAGACGGGACGAGTCGCAGCGCCTTCTCGGCGATCGCCTTCTTCGCGCTCGCCCTGATGGCCCGGCGCGCATCGAACGGGCGCGCTCTGGGGGCGGCGGTCGCCCCACCTCGCACCCGACGCACTCGGCCCTCCGCCTCCAGCTCGAGCAGGTCGCGTCGGATCGTCATCGACGACACCGCGAACAGTTCGGCAGCGGCCTCGATCATCACGCCCTGCGGGCCGTTCGCGAGTTCGACGAGTTCGTCTCGACGTCGTTGCGCCTCGAGATTGCCGGAAAGAGCCATGGGAGGAATCTATCCGGTGTGCGCGCCGGGGCCGATCCCCCGATCATCGAACCTCACTCTGTGCGCTCATATGAGCGGCTGGTGTCGCGAGGTGAGCGCCGCCGCTAGGCTCTGCTCATGCTCGGAAACACCACGGAACCTCTTCTCGGCCGCATCGCCGTCGTCACGGGCGGGGCGCGGGGCCTCGGGTACGCCATGGCCGAGGCGCTGGCGACCGCCGGCGCCGATGTCGCCCTCCTCGACCGCCTCGACACCGTCGCCGATGCCGCCGACGCCCTGCAGTCCGAGACGGGGCGGCGTGGCATCGGCGTCAGCGTCGACGTCACCTCCGACGCCTCCGTCGCGGCTGCCTTCGACGCCGTCGCCGCGCAGTTGGGCGTGGCCGACGTGCTCGTCAACAGCGCGGGCATCACGCTGGGCACGCCCCTCCTCGACACCACGCCAGCGGACTGGCGGCGGGTGCTCGACGTCAACGTCACCGGCACCTTCGTCACGAGCCGTGAGTTCGCGCGCCGGCACGTCGAGGCCGCACGAGGAAACCCGGCCAGCGTGGTCAACGTGTCGTCGATGTCGGCGTTCGCGGTGAACATCCCGCAGACCCAAGCGGTCTACAACACGTCGAAAGCCGCGGTGTCGATGTTCACCAAGAGCGCGGCGATCGAGTGGTGGCCGCACGGCATCCGCGTCAACGCGATCGCCCCGGGGTACTTCGCCAGCGACATGACCAGGGACTTCGTGGCGGAGAACCCCGAGATGGCCGACGAGTGGGTGCGGCGCATCCCCGCCGGGCGGATGGGGGAGCCCGAAGAGCTCGGCGACCTCCTGGTCTACCTCGCGAGCGAGCGGTCGAGCTACGTCATCGGGCAGAGCATCCTCATCGACGGTGGTTACACCAGCGTGTGAGAGGCCGCCGGACGGGAAGCCCGGACCCTAGGCTGAGGGACATGCCCGAACTGCCCCTCGGCTCGGCGACCTTCCGAGCTGCCGCCGTCGACCTCGGAGGGTCCAGCGGTCGCGTCGTGAGCGCGACCGTCGACGGGGATCGGCTGCGGATCGACGGGGTGCACCGGTTCCGCAACCGCGCGTTCACGGACGAGCTCGGACTGCGGTGGGATGCCCAGCGGCTGTACCGCGACGCGGTCGCCGGTCTCACGGCGCTTCGCCGCGAGGGACCCGCCTTCGCCAGTGTCGGCGTGGACGCCTGGTCGGGAGACTACGGGCTGCTCGCCTACGACGGCCTGCTCGATGCCCCCTTCCACCAGCGCGATGCCCGCACCGACCGCAGCTTCCCCCTCGTCGACGCGATCCTCCCCGCCGCCGATGCCTTTCGAGACACCGGGGTCACCGCCCTCCCGATCATGACGATCTACCAGCTGATGGCCGACCGGGAGGCCGGGCGTCTCGACACCGTGCAGCGGATGCTGCTGATGCCCGATCTGCTCGCGCACTGGCTCGGCGCCGAAGAGGTCGCCGAGGCGACGAACGTCTCCAGCACCGGCCTGGCCCTCCCCCACGGTGCCGGCTGGGATGCCGGCCGGATCGATGCGCTGGGCCTGCCGGCGCGGATCTTCCCCGAGATCGTCGCGCCCGGCACCGTGACCGGGCGTGTGGCTGGCGGCATCCTGGCGCCCGGGGATGCCACCGACATCACCGCCGTCGCCTCGCACGACACCGCCAGCGCCGTGATCGCCGTCCCCGCGCGCGACGAGGACTTCGCCTTCGTGTCGTGCGGCACGTGGATCCTCACGGGTGTCGAGGTCGATCGCCTCATCACGAGCGACCGGGCCCGCGAGGCGGGTTTCACGAACGAGCTCGGCCTCGACGGCACCGTGCGGTTCCTCCGGATCGCCGCCGGGCTCTGGATCATCAACGAGTGCATGCGGGAATGGGGGCTCGACGGCTGGGGAGCACGCAGCACCGCCGCCCGTCGCGAGCTGCTGGCCCGCGCCGACGCCGCCCCGGGCACCGGGGTGCCGATCGACACCGGAGACCCTCGCCTGCTGCGCCCCGGGCAGATGACCGCGCGCATCGCGGAACTCGTCGCGGAGGCCGGCGGACGCATGCCCACCGACCGCGCCGCCGTGGTGCGGCTGGTGCTGGAGAGTCTCGGGGCGTTCGTGGCCCGACAGGTCGACGAAGCAGCGGCGCTCTCGGGTGTGGACGTGCGGGTGATCCACCTGGTCGGCGGCGGCTCCGAGTCGTCGATCCTGGCGCAGGCCGTCGCCGACCGCTCGGGGCGCGCCGTGGTCGCGGGGCCGTCGGAGGCCACGTCGATGGGCAACATCCTGGTGCAGGCCCGCGCGCACGGCGCGGTGCTCGGAAGTCTCGGCGATCTGCGCCGCGTGGTGCGCGCCTCCACCGAGCTGCGGCGCTACGAGCCCGTCCGCCGCTGAGCGGGCAGGTCGGTCCTGCTCAGACCGCGGTCTCGAGCAGGCGCCGGGCGAGAGCGGCATCGGTCACCAGGGAGTCGACGATCCCTGACCGCAGGGCGGCAGCGACGGCACCCGTCTTCGAGGTGCCGCCCGCGACCGCGATCACCTCGGGGATACGGCGCAGCTGCTCGGTGGATACCGCGAGAGACCGCTCGGCCACCGACCCCACGACGGCACCGTTCTCGTCGATGAGCGTCGCGCAGATCTCGGCCTTCACCCCCGCCGCGAGCAGCTCGTCGAGCGCGCCCGCGCGCCCGGCATTGTCGTACAGCTGCGAGTCGGGCGGGCTCCAGGAACCGATCGCGACGACGGCCTTGGTCACCGAGTCGAAGCGGCGGAAGGTCTCCATGATGCCGGGCTCGCGACGCAGGGCCGAGGCGGTGGCGGCGGTCTCGACCAGCAACGGGGCGAAGATCGCGCGGGAGCGTCCCCCCGAGATGCGGCTCACCTGGCGGATCACCTCGACGCCGTTCTCGGGCGTGGGGGCGGCGACGCCGGCGAGCTGCACCACCTCGCACGTCGCCAAGGTGCGCAGGTGTCCGGCCATCGCGGTCAGGGTGCGTCCGGCTGTGAGCCCCAGCACGTCGCCCTCGGTGACGATCTCGCTGAGCAGGTCGGCAGCTGCGCGCCCGAGCCGATCCTGAATGAGGTCGGGCGTGGTGCCGGGAGTGATCACCGCGAGAGCGCGCGTCAGCCCGAAGCGGGCGCGCAGCTGCATGGACAGGTCGAGATCGAGGGAGTCCGGTGCCTCGATCGTGATCTTCACCAGCCCCTGCTCGAGCGCATCCTCCAGCATCCGCGCGATCTTGAAACGGGAGAGGCCGAGTTCGTCGGCGATCTCGATCTTCGTCCGCCCGTCCAGGTAGTGCCGGCGCGCGACGTGCGAGATCCGCACCAGTTCATCGGGTCCCATGTCGCCTCTTCGTCTCGCATCGTGTCAGGTCGGTTCAGCATATCCCGATCTCTCCTTCTGCGCTCATATGAGCGGCCAGTTGTCTCATTCGTCGAGCATGGCTAATGTCGGTCGAGCAATCACGACCCCACGATTGCACCCGCACCACGAGGAGCCCGATGAAGCGCACTGAACTGCCCACGACCATGCGTGCGAGCGTGCTGGTGCGCGCCGGCGAGCTCACGGTGGCGACCCGCCCCGTGCCGATCCCGTCCGCCGATCAGGTGATCGTGCGGGTGAACGCGGTCGGCATCTGCGGCTCCGACGTCCACTACTTCCACGAGGGGCGCATCGGCGACTTCGTCGTGGAGGAGCCGCTCGTCCTCGGCCACGAAGCCGGCGGCACGATCGTCGCGGTCGGGGCCGACATCGACGACGCCCGCGTCGGCGAGCGCGTCTCGATCGAACCGCAGCACCCCTGCCGGGTGTGCGAGTTCTGCCGCAGCGGGCGCTACAACCTCTGCCCACGGATCGAGTTCTACGCCACCCCGCCGATCGACGGCGCCTTCGCGGAGTACGTCGCGATCCAGGGCGACTTCGCCTACACCGTTCCCGATTCCGTGAGCGACGACGCCGCAGCGCTGATGGAGCCGCTGTCCGTCGCCATCGCGGCCGTGCAGAAGGCCGGTGTGCGACCCGGGAGCCGCGTGCTCATCACCGGGGCGGGGCCCATCGGCATCGTCACCTCGCAGACCGCACGCGCATTCGGTGCCACCGAGATCGTGATCAGCGACCCGATGGCCGAGCGTCGCGAGGTCGCCCTCCGGTTCGGCGCGACCGCCGCCGTCGACCCGGCGGCCGGACCGCTCGGCTCGGGATACGACGCCTTCGTCGACGCCTCGGGATCCCCCGTCGCCGTGAAGCAGGGCATCTCGGCACTGAAGCCCGGCGGCATCGCCGTGCTCGTCGGCATGGGCGCCGACGAGATCGCCCTCCCCGTCTCCACGATCCAGAACCGCGAGCTGATCGTCACCGGCATCTTCCGCTACGCGAACACCTGGCCCACGGCGATCGAGCTGGTCGCGTCCGGCGCCGTCGACCTCGATGCGCTGGTCACCGGGTCGTTCGGCCTCGCCGAGGTGCGCGAGGCTCTCGATTCCGCCTCGCACCCCTCGACCCTGAAGAGCATCGTGCGTCCTGACCGCGAGCACGCGAGGGAATCATGACCGACCTCGAGCGCACGGGGAACATCACCCTCGACGAGCAGCCCGACATGCTCGCGTGCATCGACATCCGCAAGGCGTTCGGCGGAGTGCCCGTGCTCAAGGGCGTGGGGCTGCACCTCGTGCCGGGCACCGTGACGGCGCTCGCGGGCGAGAACGGTGCCGGCAAGTCGACTCTCATGAAGATCGCCTCCGGCCAGATGAAGGCCGATGCCGGTCGTGTGCTCGTGCGCGGCGAGGAGCTCACCGCGGGATCCGCGCGCGACGCCCACCAGCGCGGCATCGCCATCGTGCCGCAGGAACTGGCCTCGATCCTCGACACCACGGTGTACGAGAACATCTTCGTGGGGCGGGAGCTGCGCAACCGGTTCGGGCTGGTCGACCGCCGCCGCATGGCCAGGGAGGCCCGGCAGATGCTCGCCGAGTTCGGCGTCGACATCGATCCCGGAGCCCGGATGGGATCGCTGCCGGTGGGACTGCGGCAGATCGTCGAGATCGTCAAGGCGACCAGCACCGGCGCGCGGGTGCTGCTGCTGGACGAACCGACCAGCGCGATCGCCGAGCGCGAGGTCGCCCGCCTGATCGAGAGCATGCGCATGCTGCGCGACCGCGGCGTCGCGATCCTCTTCACGACGCACAAGATGGAGGAGATCCGCGCGATCGCCGACCGGGTCGTGGTGCTCCGCGACGGCGGCCTCGTCGCGGATGCACCGCTCTCAGAACTCAGCGACGACGACATCGTGACCGCGATGATCGGCCGCGAGCTCGAAGACCTGTTCCCCGACCTGCCGCCGGCTTCCGACGACATCGCCCTCTCGGTGCGCGGGCTCGAGTACACACCGGCCCCGCAGCCGGTCGACCTGCAGGTGCGCCGCGGTGAGATCGTGGGGCTCGCGGGGCTCGTCGGTGCCGGACGCACCGAGCTGATCGAGGCGCTGTTCGGCGTGCGCTCCGCGACTGCGGGTGAGATCGCCGTCGGAGGCGCTCGCGTGCGTCGCGGACGCCCCGCCGACGCGATCACCGCCGGCATGGCCTTGGTCCCTGAGGACCGCAAGGGCGCGGGAGCCGTGCTCAGCATGGACATCCTCGCCAACGCGACCCTGCCGCGCATGAACCAGTTCTCGGTCGCCGGATGGCTCAAGGGCCGCAGCCGCGTGGACGCCGTCTCCGAGGTGATGAGCTCCGTGCGCCTGCGCAGCCGTGGTCTCGGGCAGCTGATGGAGACGCTCTCGGGCGGCAACCAGCAGAAGGTGGTGCTCGCGCGCTGGCTCACCGGCGAGGTGAAGGTGCTGCTGCTCGACGAACCCACCCGCGGCGTCGACATCGGCGCCCGCAGCGAGATCTACCGCATCATCACCGACCTCGCCGCCTCGGGCATGGCCGTGGTGATGGCGTCGAGCGACATGCCGGAGATCCTCGCCCTGTCGCACCGCGCTCTCGTGCTCAAGGACGGCGGCGTGGTGGCGGAGCTCGACCGCACCGCCCTCCAGCAACCCGACGTGCAGGACCGCATCTTCCGACTCGCGAGCGGACTCGACATCTCCGACGCACCTTCCGCAAAGGACGACCAATGACCGACACCCGCACCGCCGCGCCGACCTTCGTGCCCGAGTCGGAAGTGAAGCGCTTCAGCCCGACCTGGTTCGGCGACCTCGCGATCCGCTACGCGATGGTGATCGTGATGGTGCTCATCATCGCCTTCTTCCTTTACCGCAGCGCGCGCTTCGGCACGGTCGACAACCTGCAGACGATCCTGGTCGCGGCCGCACCGTTCGCCCTGATCGCCCTCGGGCAGACGCTCGTGATCCTCACCGGTGGCATCGACCTCTCGGTCGGCAGCGTGATCGCCGCAGCGGCCGTGTTCGGCAGCCTCACCGCGAAGGCGTTCCCGGATCAGATCTGGCTCGCGATCGTCGCCGGAGTCGTGGTGGGGTTCATCGCCGGGGCCATCAACGGCTTCGTGGTGTCGGTGATCAAGGTGCCACCCTTCATCGCGACGCTCGGCATGCTCACCCTCGCGTCCGGTGTCGCCTACGTCGCGGGCAACGGCGCCCCCATCACCGGGCTGCCGGCCGACTTCTCCCGCATCGCCAATGCCCAGTTCGGCGGGCTCACCCTGCCGGTCATCCTGATGATCGTCGGCATCCTGGGACTCGCGATCATCATGCGCCGCACCGCCTGGGGTATGCGGGTCTACGCGATCGGCGGCAACCCGATCGCCGCCGGCATCGCGGGCATCAACGTCGGCCGCACCATCTTCAGCGTGTATGCCATCTCCGGCATGCTCGCCGGCATCTCGGGCGTCATGCTCGCCAGCCGTGTCACGCTCGGCGCTCCGAACCTCGGCGTCGGCTACGAGCTCGACGCGATCGCGGCGGTCGTGATCGGCGGCGCGAGCCTGCTCGGCGGCCGCGGCTCGATCTGGGGGACCGCCCTCGGACTGCTCCTCATCCAGACCCTCAACAACGGCCTCGACATCCTGACCGTGCCCGCCTACTGGCAGAAGGTCATCAAGGGGGTGCTCATCGTCGCGGCGGTCGCCGTGGACGTGTGGGCGACCCGACGACGAAGCCGCTGACCGATCACGACGAAGAACCCTGCTTCATCGCACCATCCAACGAGAGGAATCCCATGTTCACCAAGAAGAGCCGCATCGCCGCGGCTTTCGCCGTCACCTCCGTCGCCGCGCTGATGCTCGCCGGATGCGGCGCGGGCGACCCGAACGCGAATGCCGGCAGCGGAGACGACAGCGGCCAGGAGCGCATCACCATCGGTGTGAGCGTCTACGACATGTCGTCGTTCGTCACCGAGGGCAAGGAGGGCATCGAGCGCTACGCCGAGGAGAACAACATCGAGATCCTGTGGAACTCCGCAGGGCTCGACGTCAACACCCAGGCGAGCCAGGTCGACCAGTACGTCACCGCCGGTGTCGACGCGATCGTGGTCATCCCGGTGCAGGCCGACTCGCTGCAGCCGCAGATCGCCGCCGCGAAGGCTGCCGACATCCCCTTCTTCGACGTCAACGCCTCGCTCAACAGCGAAGACCTCACCGGTTCGGTGCAGCCCGACGACGTGGCCGCCGGCGAGCAGGAAGCGCAGATGATGATGGAAGCCCTCGGCGGGAAGGGCAACGTCATCATCCTGCAGGGTCCGCTCGGAGGCTCGGGCGAGATCAACCGCGGCAAGGGCATCGACAACGTGCTCGCCGAGAACCCCGACGTGAAGGTGCTCGCCAAGGACACCGCGAACTGGAAGCGCGACGAGGCCGTCAACAAGGTCAGCAACTGGATCTCGGCCTTCGGCGACGACATCGACGGCGTGATCGCCCAGAACGACGACATGGGCCTCGGCGCCCTGCAGGCCCTCAAGGAAGCCGGCATGACCGACGTGCCGATCGTCGGCATCGACGGCATCGCCGACGGCCTCGAAGCCGTCAAGAACGGCGACTTCATCGGCACCTCGCTGCAGAACGGCACGGTCGAGCTGTCGGCCGGCGTGGCCTACGCCGCGGCCATCGTGCGCGGAGAGGACGTCAAGGAGAACCCGGTCTACCTGATGCCCGCGATCACGAAGGACAACGTCGACGAGGCGATCGGCCACGTGGTCACCGAGCGCGACGCGTTCCTGAAGAACCTCAGCGAGATGACCAACAAGAACCTCAAGAGCGGCAACATCGCTTACGAGGGTCTCACCGGCCAGTCGGAGTGACGGCCGCACCCGAGCCGCGAGGATGCTTCGGCGTCTTCGCGGCTCGGGTCGTTCACGGATGAGGGAGAGGCAGATGCCGTCGACGTACGTCGCCGGCGTGGATTCGTCCACGCAGAGTTGCAAGGTGACCGTGCACGAACTCGCGACCGGGGCGGTGGTGCGCACCGGACGGGCATCGCATCCGCCCGGCACGGAGGTCGCTCCCGAGGCGTGGTGGTCGGCCCTGCAGCACGCGATCGTCGACGCCGGCGGTCTGGACGACGTGGCCGCGATCTCGATCGCCGCGCAGCAGCACGGGCTCGTGGCACTCGACGCACAGGGGCACGTCGTTCGCGACGCGCTGCTCTGGAACGACGTGCGCAGTGCGGACGCCGCGGCGGCGCTCGTGGCGGAGGTCGGCGCGCAGGAGTATGCGCGTCGGGTCGGAGTCGTGCCGGTGGCGTCGTTCACCGGAGCCAAGCTGCGGTGGCTGCGTGATCACGAGCCCGCGAACGCAACCAGGGTCGCTGCGGTCGCCCTGCCCCACGACTGGCTCTCCTGGCGACTGCGCGGGTACGGGCCCGTCGGTGCGTCCGCGCTCGGTCCCGCCCTCGACGCCCTCGCCACCGACCGCTCCGACGCGAGCGGCACTGCGTACTGGAGCGCCTCCACAGGCGCCTACGACCTCGACCTGCTCGAGCGTGCGTTCGGTCGCGTCCCGATTCTCCCCCGCGTCCTCGGGCCCGCCGAGCGGATGGGCGTCATGCCCGGAGGCACCGCGGTCGGAGCCGGTCTGGGCGACAACGCCGGTGGTGCGCTGGGACTCGGTGCCCGACCGGGCGACGCGATGATCTCGATCGGCACGAGCGGCACGGTCTTCGCGGTCGCGGATCGGCCCCTCGCCGACCCCACCGGAACCGTCGCCGGCTTCGCCGACGGAAGCGGGAATCATCTCCCTCTCGTCGCGACCCTCAACGCGGCCCGCGTGCTCGATACGGTGGCCGGACTGCTCGGCGTCGATCACGACGCACTCGCCCTCCTGGCGCTGGCCGCCGAACCCGGAGCGGACGGCCTGGTCCTGCAGCCCTACTTCGAAGGGGAGCGCACCCCGAACCGCCCGGATGCCACCGCCACGCTGTTCGGCATGTCGCTCGCCTCGACACGACGCGAGACGCTGGCGCGCGCTGCGGTAGAGGGTCTTCTGTGCGGTCTGGCCGACGGCCTCGACGCGATCCGTCGGTGCGGCGTGCCGGCCACCCGCATCCTGCTCATCGGTGGGGCCGCGCGCAATCCCGCCGTCTCGCAGATCGCGGCTCAGGTGTTCGATGTGCCGATCGTGGTGCCGGGCATCGACGAGGCCGTCGCCCGAGGGGCGGCGGTGCAGGCGGCCTGGGCCCTCACGGACGAGCGCCCGTCCTGGGCAGACGGCGAGGCGCGGTCGTTCGCGGTCGACCACCGTCCGATCATCCGAGAGCAGTACGCCGCCCACGTCTGAGCCGGGCGGCGTACTGCTCTGCAGGGGACCTGCGGTCAGGCGCCCCAGCCGGCCTGCACTCCGCCCACCCGCTCGGCGGCGATCCGCTCCTGGTAGCCGGAGGCGAGATAGGCGGCCATCGGATCGGCGGCGAGACCGCGCGACTCCCGCCATTCGGCCAGGGCGGGCCGCACGTCGGTGTAGAAGGCATCCATGAAGAGGGCGTTCGCGGCGAGCACGTCGCCCGACCTCTGGGCAACGGCGAGCGCGTCACGGTCGACGAGCAGCGCACGCGCCGTCATCTCCTGCACGTTGAGCACCGAGCGGATCTGGCCGGGGATCTTGTCCTCGACGTTGTGGCACTGGTCGAGCATGAACGCCACGTCGGGGTTGTTCAGGCCGCCCCCGCGGATCACCTCGAACAGGATGCGGAACAGCTGGAACGGGTCGGCCGCGCCCACGATCAGGTCGTCGTCGGCGTAGAAGCGCGAGTTGAAGTCGAACGAGCCGAGCTTGCCGAGGCGCAGCAGCTGCATCACGATGAACTCGATGTTCGTGCCCGGGGCGTGGTGGCCCGTGTCGAGGCACACCATCGCCTTGTCGCCGAGCGCGCTGACCTGCGCGTACGAAGTGCCCCAGTCCGGGACGTCGGTGTGATAGAACGCCGGCTCGAAGAACTTGTACTCGAGCACGAGGCGCTGGTCGTCGCCGAGGCGGTCGTAGATCTTCTGCAGCGAGTCCTGCAGGCGGTCCTGGCGCCCGCGCATGTCGGCCTGGCCGGGATAGTTCGACCCCTCGGCCAGCCAGATCTTGAGGTCGCGGCTGCCGGTCGCATCCATCACGTCGATGCAGGCCAGGTGGTGGTCGATCGCCTTCCGCCGGATCGCGGCGTCCTCGTGCGTGAGGGCGCCGAACTTGTAGTCATCGTCCTGGAACGTGTTGGAGTTGACCGTGCCGAGGGTGACTCCGTGATCCTCGGCGTGCGTGCGCAGATCGGAGTACGAGTCCACCACGTCCCACGGGATGTGCAGCGCCACCGCGGGAGCGAGTGCCGTGTAGCGGTTGACCTGGGCGGCGTCGGCGATCTTCTCCCACGGATCCCGCGGCGTGCCGGGGGTGCCGAACACCTTGAAACGCGTGCCGGAGTTGCCGAAGGCCCAGCTGGGGAGCTCGATGCCCTGCTTCTCGAGGATGGCGAGGTTCGAGGGGGTGAGGATGCTCACGATGCACTGCTTTCGTTCTGGAGACCGAAGGAGGAGAGCTGGTCTTCGAGGTGGAACACCTCGGGAAGTGTGGGGGCGGCCTGGTCCGGTCGGCCGTCGAGGCCGACGAAGAAGCGACTCATCTCGGCCTCCCAGCGCGCGGCGACGGGCGACGCGGCGAGATACGCCTGGGCCGCGGCGTCGTCATCGGTCTCGTAGTAGCCGATGAGCTCACCGTCGGGAGCGAGGAACAGCGAGTAGTTGCGGCGTCCGGCCGCCGCGATCTCGGCGAGCATCTCCGGCCACACGGGCGCGTGACGCTCGCGGTACTCGTCCAGGAGCTCCGGTCGCACCTGGAGCTTGACGCATACGCGGGTCATGAGGGCCTTTCTGCGAGCGCCCGGCCGACCACTGTGCCGGCCGGGCGCCCGGTGTCCATCAGAAGTCGAACTCGCCGATGTTGTCGGCGTTGAACACGAACGGGTCGCCGAGCAGCACGACGCCGTCGTCTCCGACCGTGTACTCGCCGAGGTCACCGGCGGTGAAGCTGTCGCCCTTCTTGCCCGTGATGTCGCCCTCGATGAGCGTCTGCGCCGCGAAGGCCGCGAGGTAGCCGAGGTCTTCCGGGTTCCACAGCGCGAACGACGTGACGGTGCCGTCCTCGACGTATTCGCGCATCTGGTTCGGGGTGCCGAGACCGGTGAGGGCGACCTTGCCCTTGTAGTCGGAGGTGGACAGGTAGCGGGCGGCTGCCGCGATGCCGACCGTCGTGGGCGAGATGATGCCCTTGAGGTCAGGGTGGGTCTGCAGCAGGGCCGCGGTCTTGTCGAACGACGTCTGGTCGTCGTCGTCGCCGTAGACGGTCTCGACGAGCGTGATGTCGGGGTAATCGCTGGCGAGGTACTCCTTCATCAGGTCGATCCAGGCGTTCTGGTTGGTCGCGTTGGCCGAGGCCGAGAGGATGGCGATCTCTCCGGCGCCGCCGATCTGCTCGGCGATCTGGTCGACCTGGACCTTCGCGATGCCCTCGGAGTCCGCCTGGTTGATGAAGACGTCGCGGCATTCCGGGTTGGTGTCGGAGTCGAAGGTGACGACCTTCACGCCGGCGTCGCGCGCTTCGTTCAGCGCGTCGCAGATCGCCTTCGGATCGTTCGCCGAGACGACGAGTGCTCCGACACCCTGCTGCGTGGCCGTGTTGATGTAGCTGACCTGCGCATCGGGGGTGGCTTCGGCCGGCCCGACCTCGGCGAACGTGCCGCCGAACTCCTCGACGGCCGCCTTGCCGCCCTTGCTCGACGTGTCGAAGTAGGGGTTTCCGAGGTTCTTGGGCAGGAAGGTGATGGCGAGGTTGCCGTCTCCGCCGCCGTCGCCGCCGTCTCCGCTGCCGGTGCTCGCGCATCCGGACAGGGCGACCGCTGCGGCCACCGCGATGGCGGCGAACGCGGTCACACGCTTGCGTGCAAACATCATTGTTCTGTTCCTTTCGTGAGGGGTGCCGCTATTGCGGCGTCGGCGTCATGAAGCTGTGGGTGCGGCGCCGGTGGTCGAACGTCCTGGTCTGCGCCGAGCCTTCTGCAGCCAGGCGAGGAAGCTGGCGGCGACCACCGAGACGATCAGCAGGGCGCCGGTGATGATGTTGATCACGTCGGAGGTCACGTTCATCAGTCGCAGCGCGCTGGCGAGTGAGCCGATGAGCAGGGCCGCGGCGACGACGCCGTAGAGCTTTCCCCGCCCGCCGAACACCGAGACCCCGCCGAGGACGACAGCGGCGATCACCTGCAGCTCGAGGCCGGTGGCGTTGTCACCTCGCGCGCTGCCGTAGCGGAGCGTGTAGAACACCCCGGCGAACGCGGCGACCACTCCGGAGAGCACGAAGAGGATGAACTTCGTCCGCTCCACGTGCACGCCCGAGAACCTGGCGGCGTCCTTCGACAGTCCGATCGCGTACACACCACGCCCGAACGGGGTGTAGTGCAGCAGGAGGATGAAGCCCACCAGCAGGAGCAGGAAGGGGATCATGACCACGGGGATCGTCGTGCCGGCGAGCTTCGCCTTGGCGAGGTCGGTCCAGAACTCGGGGAACTCCGTGACCGCCGCGGTGCCGAGCAGGCCGACCGCGAGGCCGCGGAACAGCGCGAGGGTTCCGATGGTCACCGCGAGCGAGGGCAGGCCGACGACGGTCACGAGGAACCCGTTGAAGGCACCGCCGACCAGACCGACGAGCAGCGCGGCGAGCGCGGCGACCTCGAAGGGGATCCCGCCCTGCACGAGCGCTCCGGTGACGACGCTGGAGAGCCCCACCATGCTGCCGACCGACAGGTCGATCTCGCCGGTGATCATGACGAGCGTCATCGGCAGGGCGATCAGGAGGATCGGGGCGATGTCGAGGAGCAGGTAGGTGAGCGTGATCGGCTGACCGAAGCCGCGCACCGTGCTCGCGGAGGCGATGACGACGAGGACGAGCAGGGCGACGATCGCCATCTCCCTCGTGAGGAGCACACGCCGCCAGACCGGCTTGTCGAAGTCGCGGATCACCCGGGTGGTCGCGGTCGCGGTCGCGGCGGTCATGACTTGTCCCTCGCTTCGATGAGCCGTCGTTTCTGGCGGACGGCGAGGACACGGTCGAGCACGATCGCGCCGATGATCAGGAGGCCGACGACGGCGCGCTGCCAGAAGTCGGGGATGCCGAGGATGGGAAGGGCCCGGTTGATCGTGAGCAGCAGCACCGCACCGATCGCCGCCCCCCAGACCGAGCCGATGCCGCCGGTGATCGCGACGCCGCCGATCACGGCCGCGCCCACCGCATCCAGCTCCCACCCGGCTCCGGCCTGCGAGTTGATGGTGCCGTAGCGGGCGGCGTAGAACACTCCGGCGAGACCGGCGAGTGCACCGGAGACGACGAAGGCGGTCAGCACGCGGCGCGTGACGCGGAGGCCGTAGAGCTCCGCGGCCGCGGGATCGGATCCGATCGCGTAGTACTCGCGGCCGCCGCGTGTGTTCTTCATGTACCAGGCGGCTGCGGCGAGCACGATGAGTGCGACGATCGTGAGGATCGGGATGCCGATGAGCTGCCCGGTGCCGAGGGCGAGGAAGTCCTTCGGCATGTCGGAGGCGTTCACCCGGTCGCTGCCGGTCCACAGCACGTTGATGCCGCGGTAGGCGTAGAGCGTGCCGAGGGTGATCACCATGGCGGGCACTTTGGCGAAGGCGACCAGCGCCCCGTTGATGAGTCCGAGGAGGGCTCCGAACACGACGGCGGCCACCACCACGATCGTGATCGGGATGCCGGGGACGTCGATGAACAGGCGACCGGTGAGGTAGGCGGTGAGCCCCATGACCGAGCCGACCGAGAGGTCGACGTTGCGGGTGATGAGGACGATGGCCTGTCCGACGGCGACGAGCACGAGGATCGAGGGCGTCAGGAGCAGGTCGCGCCAGCCGTCGGGGCTGAACAGGAAGTTCGAGTTGTTCGTCGTCGCGGCGATGATCACGAGCGCCAGGGCGAGGAGGATGCCGAACTCCCGCGCCCTGCCGAGGGCTGCGAGCCTCTTCGTCATCGAGGAGACGGGGATGGCGGTGGTCACGAGGAGAGCTCCGATGCGTGCGTCGCGGCGTACATGACGTTCTCGGAAGTGGCCTCCGAGCGGGCGATCTCTGCGGTGATCCGCCCCTCGCGCATGACGAGGACGCGGTCGGCCATGCCGAGTACCTCCGGCAGTTCGGACGAGATCATGAGGATTCCCATGCCCTGCCCGGCGAGCTCGGAGAGCAGGCGGTGCACCTCGGACTTGGTGCCGACGTCGATGCCTCGGGTCGGCTCGTCGATGATGAGGACCTTCGGCTGCGTGGCGAGCCACTTGGCGAGGACGACCTTCTGCTGGTTGCCGCCGGAGAGCGTCGCGGCGACCGTGTCGAGGGCGTGCGTCTTGACCTCGAGCCGGGTGGCCCATTCCCGGGCGGCGCGGTTCTCGATCCCGGTGGTGAGGAAGCCCAGCTTCGCGAGCTGGCGGCGGATCGAGAGGGTGATGTTGCCGCCGACGCCCGATTCGATCACGAGTCCCTGCTTGCGGCGGTCTTCGGGAACGAGCGCGAGACCGGCCCGCATGGCATCGGTGGGGCGGTTGCGCGGGATGCGCGCGCCCTGCATCGTGACGGCGCCCTCGCGATAGGGGTCGACCCCGAACACGGCACGCGCGACTTCGCTGCGGCCGGCTCCGACGAGACCGGCAAGGCCCACGATCTCGCCCGCGCGCACGGTGAACGAGATGTCGTGGAAGACACCGGGGCTGGTGAGGTTCTCCACCTCGAGCAGCGGAGCGCCGACCGTGGTCTCCTGCTTGGGGAACAGCTCGGTCACCTCTCGACCGACCATCTGGTGCACGATCTCCTCGACCGAGGTGTCGGCGATCGCACTGGTGGCGATGTAGGCGCCGTCGCGCATGACGGTGACGGTGTCGCAGAGGGCGAAGACCTCGTCGAAGCGGTGCGAGATGAAGATGAGCGCGCGGCCCTCGTCGCGGAGGCTGCGGGCGATCGTGAACAGGCGCTCGACCTCGACGCCGGACAGAGCGGCGGTGGGCTCGTCCATGACGAGAAGGCTCGCGTCGAGCGAGACGGCCTTCGCGATCTCGATGACCTGCTGATCGGCGATCGAGAGGCCCTCCGCCGGACGGTCGGGGTCGATGGTCACGCCGAGCCGGGTGAACAGGCGCTCGACCTCGTGCCGCATGGCCTTGCGATCGATCCGTCCGAAGCGCCCCGTGGGCTGGCGGCCCATGAAGATGTTCTCGGTGACCGAGAGGTCGGGGAAGAGCGTCGGCTCCTGGTAGATCACGGCGACGCCCGCGCTCTTGGACTGTGCGGTCGAGGTGAAGTCCACGTCTTCGCCGTGGAACCGGAAAATCCCTTCGTCGCGCTGGTACAGGCCGGCGACGATCTTCACGAGGGTCGACTTGCCCGCCCCGTTCTCGCCGACCAGAGCGTGGATGGAACCGCCGTCGACCGACAGCGTCCCGGAACGGAGAGCGACCACCGCACCGAACGACTTTCGGATGTCGCGGAGCTCGAGCGCCGGTGGAGCACCGGGAGCCCCAGAGGGAATCGTCATTGATCGGACCTAAACTGCAGGATCATCCCTGCGGATTGAATCGTTTTAAAGAGTGGAGCATCTGTAAATTACGACCCTGGGTGGGCTGCTGTCAAGTCACGGAATGAGCAGTGGTACGTTTCAGGGAGAGGTTTCGCGGATCCCGCGGAAAGGAATACGTCGTGGTCGTCAGTGTTCGAGATGTCGCTCTCGCCGCATCCGTGTCTGTCGGGACCGTCTCGAACGTCCTGAACCATCCGGACAAGGTCTCTCCCGCCACGGTGGAACGTGTCACGGCCGCCATCGAGAAGCTCGGGTTCGTGCGCAACGATGCGGCCCGGCAGCTCCGGGCCGGCCAGAGCCGCTCGATCGGCCTCGTGGTGCTCGATGTGCGCAACCCGTTCTTCACCGATATCGCCCGCGGCGCGGAGGAACGCGCCGCCGAGGCCCGGATGACGGTGACCCTCGGCAACAGCGACGAGAAGGTCGAACGCGAACGCGCCTACATCGACCTGTTCGAGGAGCAGCGCATCGCCGGGCTGCTCATCTCCCCTCTCGCCGACGACCTCCCGCGTCTCCGCCGTCTCCGCGACCGCGGGACGACCGTGGTGCTCGTCGACCGTGAGGTCGCCGATGAGAGCTTCTCCTCGGTCTCGGTCGACGACGTGGGCGGCGGCTACCTCGCCGTGCAGCACCTCGCTGCCCAGGGGCGGCGCCGCATCGCTTTCGTCGGCGGGCCGATGGGCATCCGTCAGGTGGTCGACCGTCTCGAGGGTGCCAGCAAGGCGGCGAACGAGGCGGAGGTCTCCCTCGAGGTCATCCTGACCGACTCGCTGAGCGTGCTCGCCGGCCGCGCCGCCGGAGAGACCCTCAGCGCGCGGGCCCCGGAGGACCGGCCCGACGCCATCTTCGCCGCGAACGACCTGCTCGCCATGGGGGTTCTGCAGGCGCTCATGATGCGGGGCAGCATCCGGGTGCCGGACGAGATCGCGCTCATCGGCTACGACGACATCGACTTCGCCGCCGCGGCCGTCGTCCCGCTCTCGTCGATCCGTCAGCCCGCGGAACTCATCGGATACACGGCCGTCGATCTGATGCTGCGAGAGGCCGGCGGGCGGTCCGAGCGCGAGCGGGTGGTGTTCCAGCCGGAGCTCGTCGTGCGGGATTCGACGGCCCGCCCGGTCTGAGCGACGCCGACCAGCCGCACGTCAGCGGCGGAGGGCCTTGCGTACCTTCTTCGACGCCTTCTCGGCGGCCTTCTTGCGCCGCTTCCGCGCCCGGGGGTCGTTCCACAACCGCACCAGCTGGTGCCGGACCGACTCGCCCTTGTCGATCTGCACCGTCGCCGCACGACTGCCGAAGATGTAGGCGACGAAGGCGACGCCGACGATGAGGAGGATCTTGTTGCGCATGATGCCTGCTTTCTCAGGAGAGACGGCGCTGGTCGTGCGCGAGCCGGGCCCGGAGGCTCGTGTGGATCGAGACGAACGTCGCGGTGTCGCGTCCGGTGAGGACAGCGAGGTTGGCGAGCAGACGGTCGACATGGTCGACGAGCTCCCGCGGGTCGGTGTTCTGACGCGGCGTCACGGAGACGTGCAGCACCGGGCTGCGACGCACATCGTTGGCCGTCACCTGCGCCGAGAGGACCTCGTCGCGCGTCGTGAGGGAGTTCTTCACCGCGTCCGAGACGAACGACTCGTTGACCGTCACACGCCCCAGCGGGTTCTGCGCTCCCGTCGAGCGGAGCACGGTCTTCGAACGCCGTCCGGCGATGCTCGTGAGCGCGAGGATCAGCAGCACGATCACGACCACGATCGCGACGACCGCGCCGATGCCGATCCACGACAGTGCTCCTCCCGCGATGGCGGTCGCGGCGATCGCCTGGTCCAGCCAGGACCGCGCATCCCTGCCGCCTGCTGTCCAGATGTCGGACAGCGTCGGCCAGCTCATGATGGCGATGCCGAGGGCGCCGAGCGCGAGGAACAGCAGCCCGATGATCAGGAGCAGGGTGCGATTCAGCGCACGGTTGGTGTTGTTCACAGCTCGTCTTCCTTCTCGGTGGGGCGCTCGATGCGCACCCGCGTGCGAACCCTGTCGGTCAGCCGATACGACTGCAGCTCCGCCTCGGCGGCTGCCCGCACGTCGGATGCGTCGAGAGGCACGCCGATTCCCGGGCGCACGGTCACGTCGACGGTGCGGTGTCCGACACCGACGGTGATGCTGTCGCGGGTGAGACCCGTCTCCTCCGCGAGGTGCTGAGCCAACGCACTGGCGATCACGCCGTTGTCGACGACCACCGCGCGTCCGCCGGCATCCAGCACGTGCTTGGACAGTCGCCCCGGCGTGATGGCCAGCACCACGAAGGTCAGCCCGATGAGGGCGAGCACCACACTGCCGGCGATCACGAGCCCGGCGGGCTGTGCGGTGGGCAACCCGATGAGCCAGCCTCCCGCCGCGGCGGGACCGACCAGGAGTGCGGGCTGCGCGGCGAGGCTCAGCACGATCTCGAGCCCGATGTACGCGAGGGCGAGGATGAGCAGGATGACCGCGACGAACATCGCGACGGTGCGCGGCGAGTGCGTCTCGCGTCGGATGACACGGCGCAGAACCGGGGTGCTCATTGCACTCGTCTCCTTTCCGGGATGGTGGCACCGGTGACGGTGAGATTGATGCGGATGACGTTGCGTCCGAGGATCGTGCTCAGGCTCTGCTGCAGCTGCTCCTGCAGATCCCGCGCACGTTCGAGGACGGGCACGGTCTGCGCGATCGCGGCCGTGTCGTCCAGGCGGGGAACGGGAAGAGGCGTGGCGATCCGCACGCTGATCCCCCGCGGGTGCTCGGCGACATCGACCTTCACGTCGCTGCGAGGCACCCCGATCAACGTCGCAGACGCCTTCTCGGTGACGGTGCGGTAGACGCGATCCTTCACCTCGACGCGTCCGCGGACGGCGGCCCCGCCGGCGGCGGCTCCCGAGGGAGCGCCGCCGGCGATGTGCTGGTCGGCGCGCATCAGGAGGTGCGCCGCCCGGTGAAGACGTCCGCGAGACCGCGGACGTCGAGCTTGCCGGACGCGATCCGACCCACGAGCGCGCCGATGCCCGCGAAGACGGCCATGAGGAGGAATCCCCAGAAGCCGAACAGCAGAGCGGCGAGAGCGAGGAGAGCGCCGATCAGGGCACCGACCGTTGTGGCACTCATGAGACTCGCGACTCTTCGCTCTCGTCGCTGTCGTCGCCGGGCACGTGCACGTCGTTGACCTCGACGTTGACCTCGACGACCTCGAGGCCGACCAGGCGGCTGATCGCGCCCGCGACAGCGGCACGGACGTTGTTCGCGACGTCCTGGATCGGCGCCGGGTACTCGACCACGATGGTCAGGTCGGCGGCGGCCTGCGTGTCGCCCACCTCGACCTTGACGCCCTGGGCGAGGTCGGTGGCGTTGATCACGTCGCGGATCGCCCCGAAGGCACGTGCGCCGCCGCCGCCGAGCGCGTAGACGCCGGCGACCTCACGTGCGGCGATGCCGGCGACCTTGGCGACCACGCCGTCGGCGATGGTGGTCTTGCCCGCGGCATTGGCGTCCGTGGGGACGCGCGATGCGGAGAATCCGCTCGACCGGTCGACGCGCGATGCGCCGGTGGCGGCTTTCGGTGCAGCCTGGGCGAGTTCCTTCTCTGCCGGAGCGGGGGTGGTCTGGTCCTGGTTTGCCATGAGGTGTCCCATCTCGATCTGAAGACCGGTCGCGGGTCCCGTATGAGACTCCCGCCGGGAGCGAAACGCTCGCTCGGAGATAGGACGTGCGGAAGGGCCGAAACGTCACAAAGAAGTGCGGATGCCGCGCAACGGCCCGCGGAACGGGACGTTCAGGAGGACGGAGTTCCGTACATCTCGCCCACCGGGACCGGCACCGGGAGCACGTTGCCCGGCTGCGCGAGCGGGCAGGCCCACGCCGGGTCGTACGCGCACGAAGGGTTGTAGGCGAAGTTGAAGTCGAGCACGATCGTGCCGCCGTCCGCATCCGACCCCAGGTCGGCGCCCTTGATCGTGTCGATTAGGTAGCGCCCGCCGCCGTAGGTTCCGCCGGGACGACCGGCGAGCGCGTCGCGCAGCGGGATGAAGAGACCGCCGCCGTAGGACTTCAGCCGCCAGACGTCGAGCGACCCGGCGTCGGGGATCTCGACCCGACCGACGCGCTCGAACGGAACGATGCCGTCGGTGCCGGTCGCGAACTCGAAGCCTCCCTCATCGGCGGCGAGGACAGGCAGTTCGAATCGCCACTGCGGATCGTACGAGGCGATCGGGAGTCCTTCGAAGAGCGCCCGATCCTCCGACAGCAGCGGGGTGGCGGGATGGCGGAGCATCAGTTCGTCCCGTTCGATCCGCCAGAGCTCGTGCGCCTCCTCCGGGGAGTCGGCGATCCGAACGGCGTCGTACAGGGCGAAGACCCGACGCCGCCAGTCGACGACGTCGATGGCGGTGCGTGCGGCTGTGTTCGTCATGGCCCCAGGCTACGCGGCCGAGCCGGCGATCATCGCGGCATAACCCTCTCGATAGGTGGGGTAGTCGAGGCGGCCGAGCACGGACCGCAGGAGGGTGCCGTCATAGACGAACCCGCCCGGTTCCGCCGAGGCGATATCCGGCGGCACCTCGACCCCCAGCTCGCGTGCGATGAACGTGACGACATCGCCGAGCGGAGCAGGGCTCTCGTCCACGGCGTGCAGGAGTCGTGGCGGCTCCGGCATCCGCAGCAGCATCTCGAGCGTGCGGACGAGGTCGGTCTCGTGGATGCGGTTTGTGCGTCGCGCATGTTCCACCGCCACCCCCGCGCGCACCGTGCGCAGAAGGTACTCGCGTCCGGGTCCGTAGATTCCCGCCGGCCGCACGATCGTCGCGTCGAAGATCTCGACCGCTGCCCGCTCCCCGTCGAGAAGCCCTCGCGAGCGCATGCTCGTGGGCCCTGGCTGATCCCGCTCGGTGATCGGCCGCGCGGACCCCGAACCGTCGAAGACCCCGGTCGACGACACGAACACCGTGCGCGCGGGGATCGCCGGCAGGGCGGCGGCGAGATGCGTCAGCGCGGTGCGATAGGCGGCGGGGGTGTCACCGGGTGGGAGCGTGACGAGCATGCGGTCGACCGCGGGAAGCCGCGCGGCGAGCGGCGCCGCCAGGTCGGCGCGGATCCCGATCGCACCCGCAGGAGGAGGACTGTCGCTTCGACGCAGCGCGTACACCTCGCCGTTTTCGAGGAACTGTGGCGCCAGGCGCGCGGCGATCTTGCCGGAGCCGACGAGGAGGGTGCGGGAGGAGGGCGCAGCGGAGCCGTGCATGCGTTTCGATCAGCCCGCGGCGAGCGCCGGCAGCGCGACGCCGTGCAGCGCGTCGACGACGGGGGCGAGTTCCGGCTGCGCCGCGGCGTCTTCGAGCACCTGCTCGAGGGCGGCGTCGTGGATGGGTCGAGCCCGCTCGTAGAGCTCACGCCCTGCGGGGGTGAGCTCGGTGTAGATGCCCCGACGATCGTCGGCGCAGAGGATCCGGGTCAGGAGTCCGCGGTCTTCCAGGCGGTTGACCAGGCGTGTCGTGGCGCTGGGACTCAGGGCCGCGGCTCGGGCGAGCTGCTGCATGCGCATATGCCATCCGTCTTGACGGTCGAGCGCATCCAGCACCGTGTACTCGACCACCGAGAGCGAGGCGGCGTCGGCCAGGCTGCGCTCGAGGGCCGACTCGATCAGGCCGTGCAGGGCGGCGAGCGTCCGCCACCCTTGCGCGCGCACCTCCACCGCGTCGTCACCGATACCCATGGCCATCCTCCGAGATAGTTGCTTGCGCTGGATACTTGCGTGTGCAATCATTGTCCTTCGATGCGCAATATGCCGCGTCTGCAAGTATCCCCACCAATGTACCAGGAGAATCGTCATGCCTCTAGGACTGATCGCCCTCGCCATCGGGGCGTTCGGCATCGGACTCACCGAGTTCGTCATCATGGGCCTGCTGCCCGAGGTCGCCCACGACTTCGGCGTCACCGAGTCCGCCGCCGGCTGGCTCATCTCCGGCTACGCGCTGGCCGTCGTGGTCGGTGCCCTCGTGCTCACCGCCGCGGCGACCCGTCTGCCCAAGAAGCCCGTGCTGCTCGGCCTCATCGTGCTGTTCATCATCGGGAACGTTCTCACCGCACTCGCCGACGACCACGGCATCGCCATGCTCGGCCGCATCATCGCCGCCCTCTGCCACGGCGCGTTCTTCGGCATCGGCTCCGTCGTCGCGGCCGGCCTCGTCGCCCCCGAGAAGAAGGCGGGCGCCATCGCCATCATGTTCACCGGCCTCACCGCCGCGAACGTCTTCGGCGTGCCGTTCGGCACCTTCCTCGGCCAGGAGCTGGGCTGGCGCTCGACGTTCTGGGCGATCTCCGGCATCGGCGTGCTGGCCTTCGTCGGCATCGCACTGCTGGTCCCCCGTCTCCCGCGTCCGACCGCACACGTCAGCCTGCGCAGCGAACTGTCCGCCTTCCGCTCCGGTCAGGTGTGGTTCTCGCTCATCGTCACGATCCTCGCGTTCGGCGGGATGTTCGGAGCCTTCACCTACATCGCCTACACGCTCACCGAGGTGAGCGGCTTCGCGACCTCGACCGTGCCGTGGCTGCTCGTGCTCTTCGGCGCCGGCCTCGTGCTCGGCAACTGGCTGGGCGGACGACTCGCCGACCGTGCGATCGACCGCACCCTGGTCATCTTCATCGCCGCCCTCGTGATGGTGCTCGCCCTGTTCTCGGTCGCCGCGCCGTCGGGCATCGCCACGATCATCGCCCTGTTCCTGATGGGCGGGTTCGGGTTCGGCACGGTCCCCGGGCTGCAGAGCCGCGTCATGCAGTACGCCGGCGGAGCGCCCACCCTCGCCTCCGGCGCCAACATCGGCGCCTTCAACATCGGCAACGCGCTCGGTGCGTGGGCGGGCGGAATGGGCATCTCGGCAGGGCTCGGCTACACCTCGCCGATCTGGATGGGGGCGATCCTCACCGGCATCGCGCTCGTCGTGATGGTCGTGGCGGCGGCCCGTGCCCGCAGCGTTCTGTCTCGTGATGCACTGTCTCGTGATGCACTGTCTCGCGATGCACTATCGCGCGATGCGGTGTCGTCGGGCACGGGTCCGACCGCCGTCGCCTCGGTCCCGGCCGGCTGACCCGACACTCGGTCACCCGTCGGACGGATTCACGGATGCAGGACGATTCGACACTCTTCTTGTCGACCTCCGTGCGTTCTCCCGACATGTGCACCCGGCGACGATCGCCGCACGCAGAAGCGCCGCACCCTCCGACGAGGATGCGGCGCTTCGTTCCCGCTGCGGGTTACTCCGCGGCGGCGATCTTCTTGGCGTCGTCCGTGTTGAGCACGCGGAACAGGATCGCGGCGATCACGGCGCCGACGACAGGGGCGACGATGTACAGCCACAGCGAGCTCCACGCGAAGTGACCGCTGACCGAGAGGCCGAGCGCGACGGCCGGGTTGAAGCCGCCGCCCGAGATCGATCCGACCGTGGCCGCACCGACGAAGACGGTCGCACCGATCGCGAGACCGTAGAAGGAGTTGCCCGCGGTGTCCTTCGAGGTGGCGGTGTTGAGCACGACCCACACCAGGATCAGCGTGAAGAGGGCCTCGACGAGGAACGCCGGCCCGACCTCGATGACCATGGCCTTGTCCCCGGCGGGCCACACGGCGAGCGCGACGAGCGCTGCCACGGCACCACCGACGAACTGGGCGATGAGGTAGGCGATGAAGTCGACGACGCTGAGGCCGCCGCGCAGGAACACACCGACCGAGACGGCCGGGTTCAGGTGTGCACCCGAGATGTGACCCGTCGAGTACACGAGCACCATCAGGGTGAAGCCGATCGCGAGCGGGGTCAGCGGGCTGCCGCTGTTGACCGCCGCGATGATCGCGAGGACGAAGAGGAAGGTGGCGATCGCTTCTGCGAGCGCCTTGCGTGCCGTACCAGTCATGAGAGAGCCCTTTGTCTTGGGGATTCGTGGGAGAGGAGGCTCGTTTGGCCGCTCACTCCGGTCGACGCCCCCCTCTTGCGGCACTGACGCTATCGCTGCGCCGACCGGAATATCGGGAGCCGCGCGGGCTTTCTGTGAATTCGCTGAACTACGCGCGAGCGGCGATCGCGGCGCTGTCCACGCCTCGGGGCAGCGCACCGAACAGGCCGGAACCGCCGTCGATGCGGGCGGCGATGAACCCGTCGGCGACCACGGCGGGCGCCGCGCGCAGCAGCTGTGCCGCCGACAGGGTCAGCGCGAGGGCCTCGACGAGCCTGCGCGCCGAGGCGTCCGGCATCGGATCCGCCGCCGCCTCTGCCACCAGACGCCTCGTGCGGTCCAGATGGGCGTCGAACCGGGAGTCCACACCCCGCACCGCCGACACCTCGGCGTCGAAGGCCTCGAGCGATTCGGGTTCTCGGGCGAGCGCCCGCAGCACGTCGAGCGCGATCACGTTGCCCGAGCCCTCCCAGATCGCCATCACCGGCTGCTCGCGGTACCGCATCTCGAGGGGCCAGTCCGTCGTGATGCCGTTGCCCCCGAGGCACTCCAGCGCCTCGGCGGCGTGGCCGGGCGCGCGCTTGCACACCCAGTACTTCATGACCGCCGTCGCCAGCCGGCGGAACGCCCGATCCTGTGCCGAGGCGTCATCGTCGTACGCACGGGCGAGCCGCATCGCGACCGCCGTCCCCGCCTCGACCTCGAGCTGCAGGTCGGCGATCACGGCCGTCATCGCGGGCTGATCGATGAGGGTGCGCCCGAACGCCGATCGATGCCGCACATGCCAGGCGGCCTCGGCGACCCCCTGGCGCATGCCGGCCAGCGAGCCGAGCATCGAGTCGAGCCGTGTGCGGGTGACCATGTCGATGATGGTGCGCACGCCGCGCCCCTCCTCCCCCACGAGGGTCGCCTCGGCCTGCTCGTACTCCACCTCGCTCGAGGCGTTCGACCGGTTGCCCAGCTTGTCCTTGAGTCTCTGGAAACGCAGCCGATTGCGCGTGCCGTCGTCGAGCAGCCGCGGCAGCAGGAAGCACGACAGCCCACCCGGCGCCTGCGCGAGCACCAGGAAGGCGTCCGACATCGGTGCGGAGCAGAACCACTTGTGGCCGGTCAGCGCATAGCGCCCGTCGCCCTGCGGCACGGCGGACGTGGTGTTCGCCCGCACATCGGACCCGCCCTGCTTCTCGGTCATGGCCATGCCGAACAGGGCGCCGGGCTTTCCGAGGCGCAGTCCGGGCTCGTACGAACGCGACAGCAGCCGGGGCATCCACTCCTCCGCGAGGCGCGGATGCGAGGCGATCACGGGAACGGCCGAATGCGTCATCGACACCGGACAGGCATGACCGGGCTCGACCTGCGCGTAGAGCATGAACGTGGCGGCGCGAGCGGCGCCGGCCCCCGGACGGGGATCGGCGAATGCGGCGGTGTGCGCCCCGTCGGCGACGGCTGCGCCGATGACCCGGTGATAGGCGGGGTCGTACTCGACCTCGTCGATGCGCTCGCCCCAGCGGTCGTGCGTGCGCAGCACGGGCTCGTTCCGGTTCGCCCGCCGGGCGTCGTCCTGGAAGCCCGCCGACCCGACGCGACGACCGATGCCCCGCAACGCCTCGTCCGCCCACTCCGCGCCGTGCAGCCGCACCGCCTCGGTCAGCGCGATGTTCGCCGCGTACTCGTCGACATCGACGCGCGGCGGGGCCTGATTGAAGACGCTGTATGTGCTCACGATGCCCCGATGGAATCACGGATACCGATCTCGGGGCAATGGCGGGGGCGAGCGATGTCAACCCCATGGCCGCTCTTCGCCCTTCCCCGTACCGTTCGAGGATGACCACGGAGACCGCGCCCGCCGCCGAGACCTCGACCCGGCTGCGGAGGGCGATCACCGGCCCCCTCCTGTTCGCGTTCATCCTCGGGGACGTGCTGGGCGCAGGCATCTACGCCCTGATGGGGGTGCTCTCCGAGAAGGTGGGCGGGATGCTGTGGGCGCCCCTGCTCCTGGCACTGCTGCTCGCCATGCTCACCGCGGGTTCCTATGCGGAACTCGTCACGAAGTATCCGCGCGCCGGAGGAGCCGCCGTCTTCGCGGAGCGGGCATTCCACAGTCCGCTGGTGTCGTTCCTGGTGGGATTCAGCATGCTCGCCGCAGGAGTCACGAGTGCGGCCGGCCTCGCCATCGCGTTCGCGGGCGACTACCTGGGCACGTTCCTCGATCTGCCGACGATCCCGGTCGCGATCGCCTTCCTCGCCCTGGTCGGCCTCCTGAACGCCCGCGGCATCCGCGAGTCCATGGGCGCGAACCTCGTGATGACCGCGATCGAGCTGAGCGGCCTGGTCATCGTGATCGCCGTGGTCGCGGTCTTCGTGGGCGGCGGAGGCGGCGACGTCTCCCGTGTCGCGGAGGCGCCGGAAGGGACGAGCGTCGCCGTCGCAGTGCTGTCCGGTGCCGTCATCGCCTACTACTCGTTCGTCGGGTTCGAGACGTCCGCGAACATGATCGAAGAGGTGAAGGATCCGCGCCGGACGTACCCTCGTGCCCTCTTCGGCGCCCTGTTCACGGCCGGAGCGGTCTACGTGCTCGTCGGTCTGGCGAGCTCGATCGCCCTCCCACCTGCCGAACTGCAGGATTCGAGCGGTCCCCTGCTCGCCGTGGTCGAGGCCACCGGCGTCAGCATCCCCTCCTGGCTGTTCAGCCTCATCGCGCTCGTCGCGGTCGCCAACGGCGCACTGCTGACGATGATCATGGTCAGCCGTCTCACCTACGGCATGGCCGAGCAGGGCCTGCTGCCCGCCGCCCTCGGCCGCGTGCTCCCGAAGCGGAAGACCCCCTGGGTCGCGATCCTCACCACCACCCTCGTGGCGATGGGGCTGACGCTCGTCGGCGATCTGGCGACGCTCGCCGAGACGGTGGTCCTGCTCCTCCTCGTCGTCTTCCTCAGCGTCAACGTGTCCGTGCTGGTGCTGCGCCGAGACCGCGTCGACAACGATCACTTCCGCGTGTGGACCTTCGTCCCCGTGCTCGGCGTCGGCTCCTGCATCCTGCTCCTCACCCAGCAGCGACCGGCCGTCTGGCTGTTCGGCGCGATACTGCTCGCCGTCGGAGGCGTGCTGTACGTGCTGGCGCGCTGGGGCAGGAAGCACTCCGAGAAGAAGAACGCCCGCCCCGACGGCGAGCCCGTCCACGACCAGAAGGAGAACCATGAGCACGCCTGAGCACACGTCCGCCGACGAGATGACGAGCGCGGAGAAGCGGCACGATCAGCTGACGTCCGCACCGGACGCCACCGAGGCCGACGCCGCCCCCCGCGTCGAGGTCAGCGAGCACGAAGGCAACACCCGCATCGACATCGCCCCGGGGGCACCGGTGCGTCCGGGGCCCGGTCCCGGAATGCCCGAGGCCGATTCCGAGGCCGATTCCGAGGACTGACGCGCGGCCCGGCTCTAGAGCCAGCCCTTGCGCTTGAAGGCCGCGTAGAGCCCGAAGCCCAGCGCGATCATCATCCCGACCGCCATCGGGTAACCGAGGAGCCAGTGCAGCTCGGGCATGTGATCGAAGTTCATGCCGTAGATCGTGCCGACGAGCGTCGGGGCGAACAGGATCGCCGCCCATCCCGAGATCTTCTTGACCTCGTCGTTCTGACGGATGCTGAGCTCCGTCATCCGCCGCATCTCCTCGTTCTGGCGACGCGCGACGATCGTCGACTCGACGGTGAGCGCGTTGTCGAGGACGGTGCGGAACGTCGTGGCGCGGTCACTGACGCGCAGGGTGTGATCCAGCACGTCGCGGAGATACCGCTGCAGCTCTTCGGTCACCTGGTACTTGTCCGACCCGCGCAGCAGGGCCTCCAGCATGCCCGACAGCGGCTGCGTGGCCCGCTGGAAGTCGATGACCTCCCGCCCCAGGTCGTAGATGCGCTGGGTGGCGTCGGTGTTCTCCTCGAACAGCTGGCTCTCGATCTCGTCGATGTCGTTCTCGAGCCCGGCGAGGACGGGCGTGTACTCGTCGACGACCTCATCGAGGATCGCGTACATCACGGCCTCGGGACCACGGGCGAGGAGGGCGGGGTCGGCCTCCAGCCGTCGGCGGACGCGCGCGAGGTCCGGTGACTCCGCATGCCTGATCGTCACGACGAAGTCGGGTCCGACGAGCACGTGCACCTCGCCGAACTCGACCTCCTCGACGTCGTCGAGATAACGCGCCGGCCTCAGCACCATGAACAGCACCTCGCCGTAGCGTTCGAGCTTGGCGCGCTGGTGACCGGAGAGGGCGTCCTCCACGACGAGCGCATGGATGCCGAACTCGTCCGCGACCGCACGGATCTCCTCCTCGCTCGGCCGATAGAGGCCGATCCACCCCATGCCGCCGCGCTCCCGCATGCGCTCGAAGGTCTCGCTGAGGGTCACCGGATTCTCGGTGCGGACGCCATCCACGTAGATCGCATTGTCGATGATCGCCATCGTCGCCCCTTCGCGTTCCTGTCGGTCAGAGCGGGATCACTCCGCAGCGGGCGGGGCCACGCAGGGGATCGCGGTATCGGCGATCGCCTGGTGGTACTGCTCGGCCGTGAACGGAAGGCCGAACTCGGGCGCGGTCTGCCCCGCAGCGGCCGGGGCTTTGGAGGCGATGGCGGCGAGTTCCCACGAGAGCTGCTGGGCGAACTGCGCCCCGGCCGTCGAGTCGTTGAGCACGACGGCCACGGTGAACCCGGTGGCAGGGTCGGAGTACGCCGCCGTGGCGTATCCGGGCGTCCAGCCGTGCTGACCGATCATCGATCCCACGAGGTAGGCACCACCCGTGGCCTGGAACCAGGAGTCGGCTCCGTCGGCAGCCGGGAGCGGCTCACCGAAGCGGTCCGGCTTCTCCTTGGTGCGCAGCGCCTGCTTCGCCTCCGCCTGTGCGTAGCGACCCAGGTCGGTGATGGTCGACACGACACCGGAGTCGGTGAAGCCCGAGCTGGAAGACAGCTTCGTGATGTCGACGGGGGCGGCGCAGTCGAACCCGCCTTCGACGGCGTTGAGGAAATGACCGTTCAGTACCGCTCCGGTTCCCGGCGGCGCAGGGGTCGGGCTCGGCAGCGAAGTGTCCGGGAGCCCGAGGGGCTCGGTGACGTATTCGGCGATCAGCTCGGAGGCGGTCATCCCCGAGGCGCGTTCGAGGGCCAGCCCCAGCAGGAGGTAGCCGGCATCCGAGTCGCGGAAGGTGGTGTGCGGGGCGACGCGGTCACGCGCCAGGCCGAAACCGGCCAGCTCCAGAGGAGACCAGACCCGGTCGGGGGTGTTCAGCCACGCCGACTTGACGGTTCCCTCGGAGGATCCCGCCCCACTGGTGCCGTTGCACAGGTCGAGGAGGGTGATGCCCTCGTCTCGCATGTCGGCGACACCCGAGACGTAGTCCGCGACGTTCGCATCGAGTTCGACCACATCGCGGTCGGCGAGGGCATAGAGCACGTCGCAGGTCATCAGACGGGTCACGTCGGCGATGCGGAAAGACATGTCGGTCGACACCTCGGCTCCGCCCTCGCGGTCCTGCGTGCCGATGCCGGCCACCCAGCTCCCGCTCCACGGCGCCCAGACACCGACGATCGCGCCCGTCGCACCGGACGCGACGAGGGCGTTGTCGACGGCGGCCTGCATCGCGGCGACCGTGTCATCGGGGAGCGCCCCGTCGACCTGAGCGGGGGGCGTGTACGAGAAGGACTCCTCGGAAGAGCATCCGGTGAGAACGAGAGCGAGCACAGCCGCCGTGGCCGTTGCGGCGCGCCACCGGCGCGACGAGAGAAGCTGCATGGAAAGAACCCCCGAAGACGTGTCTCCCGAGTCTAGAGCGCCGATGCTGAAAGTCGGCCCCGGAGCGGACGTCGAGCCCCGCATAAGGTTGTCGTCATGCCCCACACCTTCGATGCCGACGTGATCACCGCCGTCCTCCGCCACATGAACGGCGACCACACCGATGACAACATCCTCATCGCCCGGGCGTTCGCGGAGCCGTCGGATGCGGAGATCACCGCATCGATCATGACCGGCTTCGACGGGGACGGCGGGCTGTGGGAGATCACACACGACGGCGCCGTCACCGAGTTGCGCGTGCCGTGGCCCGGCGGCCCGATCGACGACCGCCCCTCGGTGCGCCGTGAGGTCGTGGCGCTGTACGACGCCGCCTGCGCCCGGCTCGGCGTCGAACCTCGCCCGCACGCCTGACGGATCCGGCTTCCCTCCGGGGTTAGGTAACCCTTACACTGGCCTCATGCCCGAGATCCTCTCCTTCTCCGCCGCCCTGCGCGAGCGTTCGTCCGGATCGCACTCCCGCAGCGAGACCGCCGGCTTCATGTCCGACCTCCTGAAGGGCGAGGGATCGCGCGAGGACTACATCTCCCTCGTCGCACAGCACTACTTCATCTACGAGGCCCTCGAGGGCGCCGGCGAGCGCATGCGCCAGGATCCGGTCGCCTCGGTCTTCATCACCGACAAACTCACGCGTCTACCCGCGCTCGAAGCCGACCTCGAGTTCCTGCTCGGTGCCGACTGGCGTGAGCGGATCGTCGCGCTGCCCACCACGCAGCGTTACGTCGACCGCATCCGTCAGGTGGGCGCAACGTGGGCCGGCGGTTTCGTCGCCCACCACTACACCCGCTACCTCGGCGACCTCTCCGGAGGCATCTTCATCGGACGCGTGATGGCACGCCGCTTCGGCTTCGAGACCAACGGCATCGGCTTCTACCTGTTCGACGACATCGCCGATCCGGCCGCCTTCAAGGACGTGTACCGCGAGCAGCTCGACGCCGCTCCCTGGGACGATGCCGAGCGCGAGCGCGTGATCGACGAGGTGCTCCTCGCCTACCGTTTCAACACCGAGCTGTTCGAAGACCTCGACCGCGCGCGCGCCGCTGCCTGAACGGCTGCGAGAGCCGGAGCCTGAGCCTGAGCCTGAGCCAGGGCCGGGCCTTCAGCTCTTCGGCAGCTCCGGGGTCGATGCCGCGAGCCAGGCGTCGCGCATGAACCGGCGCACGTCTTCGTCGACCCGGATGTCACGGGGTCGCAGCGCACGCGACAGGTAGAGCCCGTCGAGCGAGGTCAGCCGGCTGAGCGCGACGTAGGTCTGCCCCGGTGCGAACGCCCCGGAGCCGAGGTCGATGATCGCCCGCTCGTAGGTCTTGCCCTGCGACTTGTGGATCGTGACCGCCCACGCCAAGCGCAACGGGAACTGGGTGAACTCCGCGACCACGTCACGGGAGAGCTTCTTGGTGTTCTGGTCGTACGCGTAGCGGAACCGTTCCCACACGGCCGGTTCGACGTCGACCTCCTCGCCGTCGATGTCGACACGCACAGCGCTGCCGAGGATGCGTACGACCGTGCCGATGGTGCCGTTGACCCACCGCGGCGGCTCCCCCGACATCGCGGTGTCGTTGCGCAGGAACATGACCTGCGCTCCGACCTTCAGCTTCAGCTCCGACTCGGCGGGGAGCGCGGCCTCGCCCCGCCCGAAGTCTCCGCTCACCTCGGCACGTGCGGTCTGCTCCTTGCCCGGCAATGCGGCCAGGTGACGACTGTTGATGCTGTTCACGATGTCGTTGCGGGTCGCGAGCGTGATCATCGGCACCTCCCCCGGCTCCGGGTCCGGTGGGGTCCGCGCTCCCTGGGCGTTCAGCACCCCGGCGATCTCGGCGGTGACCCGTCCGTAGCGCACGGCGTTCAGCATGGCCTTGAACCCGTCGTCGGACTGGCGGTGGATCTGCACGAGTTCGCGTACGTGCAGTTCGGCCCGCGAGTCGACCGCGAAGAGTCCGTCCTGATCGGACTCGCCGGTACCGCCGCCGGTCCCTGCCCACACCTTCGCATCGAAGAACCAGAACGAGCGGTAGTGGTCCTGCACGTAGCGGGCCTCATCACCGCGGGGCGGCACGGGCGCCAGCTGGTACGGGTCTCCGAACATGACGACCTGCACGCCGCCGAACGGCTCGCCCCTGCGCCCCCGCGCCTGGCGCAGGGAGCGGTCGATCGCATCCATAAGATCCGCGTTGACCATCGAGATCTCATCGATCACGAGCGTCTCGATGGCGTTCAGGATGCGACGGGTCGCGTCGTTCTGATCGATGTCGGCGTCCCCGATCAGACCGATCGGCAGGCGGAACAGCGAGTGGATCGTCTGCCCCTCGACGTTGAGCGCCGCCACGCCCGTGGGCGCGCAGATGGCGATCTGCTTCTTCGTGTTCCACGCGAAATGCTGCAGGAGGGTCGACTTGCCGGTCCCGGCTCGACCGGTGATGAAGACGTGCTCGCCGGTGTCCTCGATGAGGCGGAACAGCTCTTGCTGCTCCTCGGACAGGGCGGGAAGGGACACGGTTCTCACAGGGGCAGGGGGCGGACAGGGCGCTCGTCCATGCTACGGCCCGGCATCCGCGCACGCCCGCCGACGCTCGGCGTCCCCCCAGGACACCCTCCTAGACTGACGCCATGGACCGGGCACGTGCGAGCGCGCCCCGGCGCGCGCGCCTGGGGGTCGACCTGGCGATGCTCGCTGTCGTCGGCATGATGCTCGTCGCCGCACTCGGAGCCGGTGGCGTCACGCTGTATCAGCAGTTCTACGGACCGTCGGCGTTCGTGGTCCGCTACCTCGACCTGCTCTCCTCCGGTCGCGCCGCTGACGCGCTGCGTGTTCCCGGGGTCGCGATCGACCGCGAGACACTCGATGCCGCGGGCATCGACCCCGCGGCATCCGAGGCGATGCTCCGCCGCGCCGCGCTCGCGCCTCTGACCGACGTGACGGTGACGTCGGAGAAACCCGCAGACGGCGGCACCGCCGTCACCGTCAGCTACCAGGCGAGCGGCCACCCCGGGACCAGTACGTTCCTGATCGAACAGGACGGATGGGCGGGAGTCACCCCCCATTGGCGTTTCACGACGAGCCCCCTGGCCGTCGTGGATCTCACGGTTCGCGGTGCGGACAAGTTCGCCGTGAACGGGTTCGAGGTCGATCGGCGTCAGGTGTCGATCGACGGCGCCGATGCCGTCCCCCTCGACCCGCTGCCGCTGCTGGTGTTCACCCCCGGACTGTATGCGATCACGGTGGACACCCCCATATCGACGGCCTCCGGCCACGGAGTGCTCGCCGACACCCCCCTCGCCGTCACGCCGCTCGATGTGCAGACCGAGCCGACCGACGAGTTCATCGACGTGGTGCAGGAGCGCGTCGAGGCTTTCCTCACCGAGTGCACGACGCAGGAGGTGCTGCAGCCGACGGCCTGCCCGTTCGGCCTGCGGGTCACGAACCGCCTCGCCTCGGCCCCGAAGTGGTCGATCGCGACCCAGCCACGGGTCACGGTCACCCCCGACGGCGGGCAGTGGCAGATCCCGACGACGGATGCGGTCGCTCACGTCGACGTCGACATCAAGTCGCTGTTCGACGGCAAGACCCAGCCGCTGTCGGAAGACGTCCCCTTCCAGCTCACGGGAACGATCGCGATCCTTCCCGACGGCACCGCGTCGATCAGGATCGGCTCCCCCGGAGAGCAGCCCGTCGGCTGACGCCCGAGCGAGCCGGCCTCAGCGGCCTGCGCGCTGCTCCCGCTCGTCGCGCTCGGCGAGGGCAGCCAGCTTGGCGTTGTACTCCTCGAGCTCGGCGTCTCCCGTGCGATCGGCGTGCCGGTCCGCGCGGCGCTGCAGCTTGGTGTCGCTGCGACTCCACTGGATCGCGACCGTGATCGCGAGGATGAGCGTGGGGATCTCGCCGATCGACCAGGCGATGCCGCCACCCACGTACTGATCCTGCAGCGGGTCCACGCCCCAGTCACGGCCCATCGATCCGAACCAGTCGGCCACCATGAGCCCCTCCTGCATCATGATCGCGATGCCGAAGAAGGCGTGCATCGCCATCACGGCGATCAGTGTGATCAGACGACCGGGGTAGGGCAGACGGTAGGGCACCGGGTCGGCGCCGATCAGGCTCATCACGAAGAGGTAGCCCGAGATCAGGAAGTGGATGATCATCCACTCATGGCCGAGGTGCTCGTACATCGACCAGCGCACGAGGTCGGTGAAGTAGAACGCCCAGAGCGACAGGATGAAGATCGCCGCCGCCACGAACGGGTGCGTCACGACGCGGGCGAAGGGCGAGTGCACGGCCCACATGATCCACTCGCGACCGCCTCGGGTGCCGTCGTCGCGTTTGTGGATCGCACGCAGGGCGAGGGTGATGGGGGCACCGGACACCATCAGCAGCGGGATAGCCATCGACAGCATCATGTGGCCCATCATGTGGATGCTGAACAGGTATTCCTGGTAGGCGTTGAGCGGCCCGCTGGTCACCCAGACGAGCATCAGCATGCCGAGCACCCAGAACACGGTGCGATGGATCGGCCAGCGGTCTCCGCGCAGTCGCAGCCGCCGCACTCCTGCCAGGTAGAGGAACAGTCCGAAGCCGGCGGCGACGAGCCAGAGCACGTCGAAGTCCCAGGCGGTGAACCAGCGCTCGATCGTCAGTTCCGGCGGCAGCGTCGAGCCGGTGAGGATCTGCGCGGGGGTCTGGGCGAACGCGGCGACCTCCCCTGTGGGGGGAGGTGTGCGTGCGAGTGCGGCGGCAGCACCCGAGGCGAGACCCATCAACGCGACCTCGCACAGCACGAGGAGCCAGAACCAGCCGGCCGCGCGCTGACCGGAGAGCTTGGGGATCAGGCGGGCGCGGTACCAGGCCCCCAGCAGCCCCATTCCTCCCAGGAGCGCGACCTTGGCCAGCACGATCCAGCCGTAGGGCGTCGCCCACAGCGCATCCCAGCTGCCGACGGCGACGATGGACCGGGTGACGCCCGACACGGCGACCACGGCGAAAGCGGCGATCGCGAGCGACGAATAGCGCCCGACGAGTTGCGCGGTGTCGACATCGGCTCGTCCGCGCAACAGGACCAGGAGCAGGAGACCGCCGAGCCAGACGGCGGCGCCGATCGTGTGCAACAGGATCGAGTTGACGGCCATGTTGTGCCCGGCGAGGTCGCCGGCATGGCCCTGAGTCGCGAGCGGGAGGAAGGATGCGGCGGCGAGGAGGGCCGTGATCAGTGTGGGTGTCCACGAACGCCACGCGAACGCCAGCACCGTGATGATCGCACCGAAGATGGTGGTGATGAGCCAGGACTGCCCCAGCGGCAGCTCCAGCAGGAATCGACCGAGCTGAGTGCCGAACTCGCGCTCGATGCTGAGCTTCGGGTTGAAGGCGGCCATGAAGGCGAGGAAGCCGGCGAGACCCGCGGAGACCGTGAACACGGCCGCTCCCACCGAGGCGATGTTCAGGGCGGCATCGAATGATCGGTCCCCCGCGCGCAGTCCGAACAGCGCGAGCACGAGCGAGCCGAGCATGACCGCGCCCGAGATGTTCATGACGAGCTTGGCGATCGGCGTGCCCCAGAGCACGAACGGCCCCGGATCCTGCAGGAGCGGCGGCTTGGCGCCTCCGCCGACGAGCAGCGCCAGCACGAGGGCTGCCATCGCGGCGAGCAGGAGGATGACGATTCCCGCGATTCGATACGCCGAAATCCGACTCGTCGACTCGCTGCGGGAACTCACCCCTCCAGCCTAGGCGCGACCGGCGGTGAGAAAGCACGAAGGCCGCTCCCGTCGGAACGGGAGCGGCCTTCGAAGAGGTGCGGTCGAATTACTTGACGGCAGCCTTGAGCTTGGAACCAGCGGTCACCTTGACGCGCTTGCCGGCCGGGATCTTGATCTCGGCGCCGGTCTGCGGGTTGCGGCCCGTGCGAGCAGCGGTGTCGACCTGCTCGAAGGAGATCCAGCCCGGGATGGAGACCTTGCTGCCCTTGGCAACAGCGTCGGAGACCGTGGCGAACAGCGAGTCGAGGACACCGGAGACGGTGGCCTGGCTCTGGCCCGTGGCGCTTGCGATGCTCGCGACGAGCTCGGTCTTGGTGATGGACTTGTCAGCCATGTCATCCTCCAGCGACGAGATCCCGTCGCATCGTTGTGGGTATCGGAGCGGGTGCTCCTGGTCTAGCGACCGCCTCGAATGTACCAACCACCACCCTCATTTCCGCGTCATTTCGCGGGTTTTGGGCAATTACTGGGCGTGTCGCGTCACTTTTGTCACTCCAGTCACAGAAACCAAGGCCCTCAACGGGGCCGGTGCGCCTTGATCACGGCGCTGGACGTGCGCGCGAAAGCCGGCGCGACGCGGTCCTCCCCGTCCCCCACACCCCCACCCCCCACACCTCCACACCCCGTGTGGGGAGGAGTTCTCGCCGATGGGCGGAGGATGTTCCTGAGAGGTTCCGCCCGACGGGGAGTTCTCCGCCCGTCGCGGAGTGCAGAGGTGCGGGGATCAGCGCGCAAGATGGAGGCGCTGAGCGATCGCAGCCAGGATCAGGCTCTGCACGTCCGCCCAGTGGTTCATGAGCTGGTCGTAGCCGATGCGGATCACGTGATAGCCGCGGAGCATCAGCTCGGCGTCGTGCGCGATATCGCTCGTGCGTTGGGTTCCGACATGATGCCCACCGTCGATCTGCACGACGAGTCGTTCGCCGATCAAGAAGTCCACTCGGTGCCCGATGATCCAGACCTGCGGCGTGATCGGCAGGTCCAGCCATGCCATCCGCGTGCGGAAGATGGTCTCCGTCCCCGCGTCGGCGAAGGGACGGGCGTCGCCCAGGAGCCGCCTCGCCGCCGGCGGCAGGGGTGCCCGTTCGAGCACGTCGTGGTCCACGGCCCCTGCCCGCATCGCGGACTCCCAGGTCGCGAGCGCATCTTCATATGGCTGACAGCGCGCCACGAGCACGAGCGCGTTCTCGATCGAGTCCTCGAGCAGATCCGGATCTCGAGGGAAGATCGGCCGGCTCCAGTGCACGACCCCACGAGCATCCTTCGCGTGACCGGACTTCGGGGGTGCCGCCAGGTGCGGTCGCGATACGGCCGTCACCCACAGATCCTTCCGCGCGGCAACGGTGACGCAACTGAGCACGACTCCTCGCTTCGCCGCCGCGACGAGCATCGGGTCCGCACCGGGGAGTCCCACCCACCCCCGGCACACCGAGACCACCGCCCCTGCGCGCACCGCTTGCCGCAGCGCGTGCTCGGTGACCCCCGCTCGGCGCATAGTGACGACCCGCGCGATCCCGTTCCTGGCTGTGAGGGCGCGCACGACATCCATGCCTCGAGCCTGCCGCGCCTCGACGGCCCCGCAGCGCCACAGATCCGCCCTCTGTTGACTCCTTAGCAGTGGCTACTCGCTGTGCAGGGGCAGTCTTCGGGCGGACTTCCTCGTGATGGGCGGCGAACCCCATCACCGAAGTCCGCCTATCAGCGAGAAGTCCGCCCTTCGCGTGGCGCTTCAGGAGACAGGAGACAGGAGACAGGAGACAGGAGACAGAGACAGAGACAGGAGACAGGAGACAGGAGACAGGAGACAGAGGAGACAGGAGACAGGAGACAGAGACAGGAGACACAGGCGCGGAGCGAACGTGAGGGTGGAGACGCGAAAGGGGCGAGGATCCGAAGATCCTCGCCCCATTCGACTGTCTGCTGAGACTTACCAGCTCGACTTGGTCACGCCGGGCAGCTCGCCACGGTGTGCCATGTCACGGAAGCGGACACGCGAGATGCCGAACTTCGTGAGGACACCGCGGGGGCGGCCGTCGATGACGTCGCGCGAACGCACGCGAGCCGGCGACGCGTTGCGCGGCAGCTTCTGCAGGCCGACGCGAGCGGCCTCGCGGGCCTCGTCGGTGGCGTTCGGGTCGACCAGGGTCTTCTTCAGCTCGGCGCGACGCTCGGCGTAACGCTCGACGATGACCTTGCGCTGCTCGTTGCGAGCGATCTTGCTCTTCTTAGCCATTGATCAACGCTCCTCTCGGAATTCGACGTGCTGACGGATGACCGGGTCGTACTTCTTGAGCACGAGGCGGTCGGGGGTGTTGCGGCGGTTCTTCTTGGTCACGTACGTGTATCCCGTACCTGCCGTCGAACGCAGCTTGATGATCGGACGTACGTCCTGAGCCTTCTTGGCCATTAGAGCTTCACACCCTTCGCCTGGAGGTCCTTGACCACGTTCTCGATGCCACGGACGTCGATCACCTTGATGCCCTTGGCGGACACGTTGAGCGTGATCTTACGACCGAGCGAGGGAACGAAATACGTCTTCTTCTGCACGTTCGGGTCGAAGCGGCGCTTCGTCCGGCGGTGCGAGTGCGAGACATTGTGTCCGAAGCCGGGAACAGCTCCGGTCACCTGGCACACTGCTGCCATGATGTGACTCCTTCTATACCGTGAGGCCGGACGGCCCCACCCAAGATCCCTTGTCTGCACGCAACCACGACCCGCCGATCTCTCGGCCGCAGAAGGGGAAGCACGCGAACTGCGCACAGGAGTGTGCGCAGACAAAGAGTCAGTTTAGCACGGGCGCCGACGCGGTCGATCCCGGCTCCCCCGAAGCGAGTTCGGCAGCAGCCTCGGCCGCGCCCCTGCCCCATCGGAACGGCGACACCGTCGGGTCCGCGTCGATCCAGAAGCGCCACGGGAAAGCCGCGGTCCCGGCGACGCCGGCGACACCGACGCGCGGACCGCTGGCCACGTCGTCCCGCTGCGGACCCAGCCACAGCTCGGCTCGTGCTCCGCGACGCTCCCCACCCGTGATCGCGTCGATCCCGTCGTGCATGGGATGCCGCAATCCCACTGCCTGTCCGAGACGACCCGGCCCGCGGGCGAGGTCCCGCAGCGTCGTGCGCCGAAGGGGAAGCGCGACGCCACGTCGGAGGGCCGCCGCCTCCGTGCCGCTCACGATCTCGCCCGCCCGGAGCAGCACGCCGTCGCCCTGCCCTTCAGGGCCGCACACGACGTTCACGCACGAGTGGATGCCGTGGCTCAGGTACACGTACAGGTGGCCCGGCTCGCCCCACATCGTGGAGTTGCGGGCCGTGCGCCCCATGCGCGCATGAGAACCCGGATCGGGGATCTCGCCCGTGCCCTGCCCGTGGTATGCCTCGACCTCCGTGATGCGCAACCGCACCTCGACGGGAACGGAGTCGCTCCCGATCGTGACGACCGTGCGCAGCTCGCCTCCGAGCAGGCGCGGTGCGACGTCGACCGCAGAGGCGCTCAGGTCTGCACGGACGGCACGGCGCAGGCTTTCGTGCGGCAGGTCGACGCCGCGGAGGAGGTCGGAACCGTCCGTCATCTCAGAAGCGCGGAGCCGTCTGGCACCACGAGGCGTCGAAGCCGGTGAGGGCGACGATCTCCTTGCCGGAAGCCATGTCGATCAGGTGGGTCTCGACGTTCTCGGGCAGCGGCAGCAGCATCCCGTCGTAGGCGTTGTTCGCCAGGTCGGGAGCAACGACGACGGCGGCGTACTGGCCGCTCGGCGACGCGCAGGCCTGCAGGATCGAGTCCGTGGATCCGACCTCGACCAGCGGGGTCGCCGCGCCGTCGTCGTCGACGCGCACGACCACCTGTCCGATCGGCAGCCCCTCGTCGTCGCGAGCGATCACGTGGCGCAACGTGCCACCGGGATACGGCGTGATCGAGCTCGCCGTCCCGTAGTCGGGATCGGATGCCGCGAGCGGCTGCTCCGACCCGTCTGCGAGATTGAGTTCGACCACGGCCCCGTCGAGCCGTTCGACGATCGCCGTGTAGGTGCCGCGGGAGATCCCCTGGATGGTGGCCGCGAGGCCGAGGGACTGCACACCCGTGTCGGTCGAACGGTCGACGAGCGAGAGGGCTCCGTCGAAGTCGATGAACAGCACGGCTGCGCTGTCGGGCACGAACTGCCAGACGAAAACGCTCGCCTCGGCGCCGGCGACCTCGATGATCTGCGGGTCGTCATCGCCGCTCAGCGACTGGGTGACCAGCACGCTCGCACGCCCCTCGGTGTCGCTGAGCTCCTTGTCGGAGTAGCTGTAGCCGACGAGGCCGCCGCGTTCGGAGACCTGGATCGCGCCCACGTATCCCTCACCGGGAAGAGTGAGCTCACGCTGGTTCTTGCCGTCGCGGTCCATCACGAGCAGGCGGGACCCGTCGTCCTCCTCGACCGACACCACGAGCTGCGTGGAGGTCGCGCGGAAGTCGTTGATCTTGTCGTGCTCGAAGACCGGGACGGCCTTCTCGCCGCTGAGGTCGGTGAGGAAGATCTTGTCCTTGCCCGCGACATCGCGACGCAGCAGGAAGATGTTCGACGGCGGCGTCGTGAAGCTCGTGGTCAGCGTCGTCTTCGGGCCACCGCCGGCACCGACCACATCGGCGACACGGACCGTGTACTCCGTCGAGTCGTCGAGCGGGACCGTGAATCGCACGCCCACGCCGCGCCCCGAGGCATCCACCGTGAAGGGCACCTCCGGCTCGACCGTGACCTGCGCCGGGTCGATGTCGGCGAGTGCCTGGTTCGCAGTGAGGATCACGCGGCTGCCGGACGATTCGATCGCCTGTGCCGCATCGACCTGCACATCGCTGATGCGCGGACCCTGAAGAAGGCTGGCGATGCCCAACCCCGTCCCGACGACGACGAGCACCCCGAGGACCGCGGCAACCGTGAGCACGAACCGGCGTCGGCTCCCCGGCGCGGGCGGGACCCGGCGCTCGGCGGTGGCGCGGGGGGTCGGCGGCGCATACGGATCCACTGTCGCGTCATGTGCCGCCGCACCTACCGCTGCACCGGCCACCGAGGTCTCGACGACGGGTTCCGGTGCGGCGCCGACGAACACGGGTTCGGTCGCGAGGGGGACGGGCGGAAGAGCGGTCGCCTCCGCATCCTCGCGCGCCGCAGCCTCGAAGGCGGCCATCTTGCGGGCGGCGGCCTCCTGCTCGGCGACCTCACGGTCACCTGCCTCACGGACCGCGGCTTCACGAGCAGCGGCTTCACGCGCAGCCGCCTCGCGCGCAGCCGCCTCGCGCGCAGCCGCTTCGTCTGCACCGGCAGGTTGCTGATCGCCCGGCCGATCGGCCGGGGTGGGCTGGTCGGCGGGCGGTGCGACATGGTCGGCAGACGCCACCGCGCGGTCGATCCGCTCGGCCTCCGCCGCTTCGGCAGCTTCTCGCGCTGCACGCATCTCCGCGCGGGTGCGCGGGACGGCGGGCACCTCTGGGCGCTCGTCGTCAGTACTCATAGGGGTCTCCCGGCTCATCGATCGCGACGACATCGGTCGGCTCGATGCGGAGCTTGCCGTCGGCATCCGCGCGCACGGTGCCGGTGATCTCGACCCATTGGCCGGTCGCGTACTCGTCGGGCTTCACATCGACGGGCAGAACGGCGGTCTGGGCATCGATCACGCAATGCGTGATGACCAGACGGGTCAGGTTCACACCGTCGTCCCCCGACGCGCCGGGCGTCACGAAGCCCGTGAGCTTCACCGCGGCGCCGTCGTAAGCGGCCGTGTTCGTCGCCGCCGTGAAGACGCTCGCCCAGTCGCCGACGCCGAACGTCGACGTGTCGGCCACGCCGAGCGCGACCGAGTCCGCGCCGGCGAACAATGCGCTCTGCTCTCCCGCGCGCGACATCGCGAGCTCGACCGACAGGGAGGCCGGCGGCAGGACGAGACCCGCCACGACGACACCCGAGGCGATGACTCCGCCGGCGACGGCCGCGACTCCGGCGAGCGCGCGGCGAGAGGAGGCCGGGGCACCATCGTGATCCGCACCGTCGTGATCCGCACCGTCTTGATCCGCACCCTCGCGGTCGCCGTGGACTGCGGGAGCGGGCACAGGCCCGTGGTCGTGGCCGTGGTCGCCCTCCTCCCCCAACGGGAGGGTGCACGACCAGATCGCTCCGGCCAGGGTCACGACCGCGGCGGTACAGGCGAACCACACCGACTCCGGGCTGATGTAGAGGTTGAGGCGCCCCGTGAGACCGAGGCCGAGGGTGACGACCGAGATGACGGTCGCGAGCCCCACACCCAGCCAGCGGGTGCCGAGTGCACGTATGCGGGTGGCGGTCTGCTCGGACCGCGCCGTCTGCTCAGACAAGGACGTTCACCCCGATACCGATCGCGAAAGCCGAGGCGAGCACGATGCCGACGATCCCGACGAGCGTGCGCGCGGTGAACGTGGTGCGCATGAGCGCCAGCATCTTGATGTCGACGAGCGGACCGACGAGCAGGAAGGCGACGAGGGCGCCGGACGAGAACGTCGAGGCGAACGAGAGCGCGAAGAACGCATCGACGTTCGAGCAGATGGCCACCGTCATCGCGAGCGCCATCATGGCGACGATCGACAGCACCGGGTTCGACCCGATCGCGAGCAGCCACTCGCGCGGGATCAGTACCTGCACGGCCCCGGCGAGCGCCGAGCCGATCACGAGTGCGGGCATGACGGCGCGCAGCTCGATCAGGAACTGGGTGAGACTGCGGCGCACCGGCGTGCCCGGTTCGTGGGTGACCAGCTCGCAGGTGTCGACGAAGCGCTGGGTGAGCATGCCGTCCGGGTCGGGGTGGCGGCTGTAGATCCAGCCGATGAGGTTCGCGATGAGGTAGCCGCCCACGAGCCGGGCGACGAGGATCCCACCGTCCCAGCCGAAAGCGGCGTGCGTGGTGAGGATCACGATCGGGTTCACGATCGGCGCGGCGATGAGGAACGTCATCGCTTCGGCCGGCGCGAGGCCGCGCATCATGAGGCCACGGGCGAAGGGCACGTTGCCGCACTCGCACACCGGGATCAGCATGCCCAACAGTGACAGCACCGCACGGCGGGCCCACGCGCGCTTCGGCAGCCAGCGGTGGATCGCATCGGCCGGGAGCCACACCTGCACCACGATCGAGAGCAGCACGCCGAGGATCACGAACGGCAGGGCTTCGATGAGCACACTCAGCGCGAGGGTGAGCCCGTCCTGCGCGCGGGTGGGCAGCGAGGCGGGGAACAGCGTCGGCAGGAAGGCATCGATCAGGAAGAGCGCGGCGATGATGGCAGCGCCCAGGCCGACGCCGATCCATGCCGATCGCGGCGAGGGCGCCGGGCGATGGGAGTGGCCGTGACGGGTCGCCGTTGCTGCCGAGGAGCTCACGCGGACGCGGCCCTCTCGGCGTCGCGCTTGTTCGCACACGGGGTGCACAGCCCGAAGATGTCGACCACGTGGGCGGCCTCGGTGAAGCCGTGCAGTGCCGCGGTGCGGTGCGCCCACTGCTCGACGTCCTTGGCCTCGATCTCGACGGTCAGACCGCAGGATCGGCAGATGAGGTGGTGATGGTGGCCCTGCGTGGTGCAGGCGCGGTACAGCGCCTCGCCCTCGGGACTCTGCAGCGAGTCGGCGTCTCCGGAGGCGGCGAGTCCGGCCAGCGCACGGTAGACGGTGGCGAGGCCGATGCCGGTGTTGTCGTCGCGCAGCGCGGCGTGCAGGCTCTGCGCGCTCACGAATCCGCGCGCGTCGGCGAGTGCTTCGCGCACACGTTCGCGCTGCCAGGTGTTCCGCTGAGCCATATGAAGAGTCTAGGCCGCGGGGGTTGGCGAGGGCTGGGAGAGGATCTCAGGCCCGCACACGGCGCACTCGGGCCCGCGCCTTCTGCACGATCCAGCACACCACGTAGATCGTGAACGACAGGGTTGTGATGTACGGGCTCACCGGGAGCGTGCCGGCGAGGGCCAGCAGGATGCCGCCGACCGCGGAGACGAAGCCGAACAGCGCGGCCAGCAACGGCACGGCGATGGGGCCTGCGGTGACGCGCATCGCGGCGGCCGCGGGGGTGACCAGCAACGCCATCACCAGGAGCGCACCGATGATGTGCACGCTCACCGCGACGATCAGGCCGAGCAGCACCATGAACAGCAGGCTGACGGCACGGGTCGGCACGCCGCGGGCCGCAGCCGATTCCGGGTCGAGCGAGTCGAACCGCAGCGGGTTCCACATCACCAGCAGCCCGATCAACACGACCATGCTGATGCCGATGAGCCAGCCGAGGTCGGGGCTCGAGACCGACACGATCTGGCCGGTGAGCAGGCTGAAGCGGTTGGCGCTGCGGCCGTCGTAGAGCGAGAGGAACAGGATGCCGAGGCCCAGGCCGAACGGCATGAGCACACCCACGATGGAGTTGCGGTCCCTGGCCTTGGCCCCGAGGACCCCGATCAGGATGGCGGCGACGAGCGCTCCGCCGAGAGACCCGGCCACCACGCTTCCGCCGAAGAGCAGGGCGGCAGCCGCTCCCGCGAATGACAGCTCGCTCACGCCGTGCACCGCGAAAGCCAGGTCGCGCTGCATCACGAAGACGCCGATGAGTCCGCCGACGATGCCGAGCACCGCGCCGGCGATGATCGAGTTCGCGAGCAGGGTGACGAGCTCGCCGTAGTCCTGAAACGAGAAGACGTCGCTCCAGTCGACCAGCGGCACGATGCCCAGTGCGACGCTCATGCCGCTCCTCCGTGGTCGTGGTGTCCGTGCTCGTGGTCGCCGTGGTCGTGGTGGGGCTCGGCGTCCGGCACGCCCACGACCACCAGCCGGTCGCCCGCGCGGAGCACGAACACCGGAGTGCCGTAGAGGTCGGTGAGCACGCGCGTCTGCAGCACCTCGTCGGGGGTTCCGAGCAGGAACCGTCCGCCGGCGATGTAGAGGATGCGGTCGACCCGGCCGAGGATCGGGTTGATGTCATGGGTGACGAACAACACCGCCGCCTCGCGCTCACGGCGCTGACGATCGATGATGTCGGTCACGGCGACCTGGTTCGCGAGGTCGAGGTTCGACAGCGGCTCGTCGCACAGCAGCAGAGCCGGCTCGTCGGCGAGGGCCTGACCGACCCGCAACCGCTGCTGCTCGCCGCCCGAGAGCAGTCCGACCCGGCGATCGGCGAAGTGCGAGGCGCCGACCGCCTCGAGCAGGTGGTCGACCTTGGCGCGGTCGCCACGGTGCGGGATCGGGAAGCCGAAGCGGCTCCCCTGCACGCCGAGGGCGACGAGGTCGCGGGCTCGCATGCTCGTGTCGGGGGCGAGCGAGCGCTGCTGCGGGATGTACCCGATACGGGAGTTACCGCGGTGCACGGGCTCACCCGCGACGCGGATCGTGCCCGAAGACAGCGGTTGCAGGCCCAGGATGCTCCGCAGCAGGGTGGTCTTGCCCGACCCGGAGGGGCCGAGCACCGCGATGAACTCCCCCGGCTCGACCGTGAGGTCGAGGCCCGACCAGAGTTCGCGATCACCGCGCTGCAGCGACGCGTCGGAGATCTCGAGGACCGGATTCCCGCGCTGTGCGGCGCCGCTCACGACTTGACGGCGGCGGCGAGGCTCTGGATCGCGTCACTCATCCACTCAGAGTACGACGATCCGTCCTCGAGCAGCTCCGTGAAGGCGACGATGGGGATGCCGGCGTCCTTCGCCGCGGTTTCGACGCGCTGGGTCTCGGACCCGCCGGTCTGCGCGTTGGTCAGCAGTGCCGTCACCTGACCGCTGCCGATCACGTCGAGCGCCTGCAGCAGCACGGCCGGGGCGACGTCGGTGCCTTCTTCGACCGACTCGGCGAATCCGTCGGGGGTGACATCGGTGAATCCGGCGGCTGCGGCGAGGTAGCCGGGCAGCGGCTCGGTGATGAAGACGTCGACGTCGGGCGCCTCCGTCTTGAGGGTCGCCAGCTCGGTCTCGAAGCCTTCGAGGTCGGCGGTGAGGGTGGCCGCGTTCGCGGCGAACTCCTTCGCTCCGTCGGGGTCGAGCTCGGTCAGCTCGTCGGCGATGGCCTCTACGACGTGGATCATGGTGTGCGGGTCGAACCAGACGTGCTCGTTGAAGCCCTCGATGTGGTCGTGGCCCTCGTGCCCGGCCTCGTCGTCGGCGTGATCGTGCGCCTCGTCCTCGGGCGCGTCGCTCTCCTCGGGGGCAGCGCTCGCCGACTCGTCGGCGTGGTCGTGGCCCGCCTCGTCGTGACCCTCGTTCCCGGGGAAGTCGTGCGAGTACTCGACGGCTGTGACCACATGCGGGTCCTTCGCGTCCTGCAGCAGCGTGTCGATGAAGGCGTCGTAGCCGCCGCCGTTCTCGATCACGAGGTCGGCCTTCTGCACGGTCAGCCGGTCGCGGGCGCTGGCTTCGTAGGAGTGCGGGTCCTGCGAGGCGGAGGTGATGATCGACTGCACGTCGACGCGGTCTCCGCCGATCGTCGCGGCGATGTCGCCGTAGACGTTGGTGCTCGCGACGACCGTGATGGTGCCGTCGTCGCCCTCCCCCGCCGAGGGGGTGGAGCATCCGGCCAGCGTGAGAGCGGCGACGGATGCGAGGGCGAGGGCGACGACGGGCTTCTTCATGCCCTCACTCTAAACGCTAATGAGAACCATTATCAAATCCGCCGCCCCACCTGGCCAGGAACCTGCTGCCCACGAACCTGCCTGCCCGCCAAAACGGAGACGATTCGACGTTCACGCGGGGTGTCGGTGATCAACACCCCGCGCGTGACGCGAATCGTCTCTGTTTTCGCAGCTGCGGGAGCTCAGGCGCGCAGCTCGGCCGGCGCGATCCAGACCGTGGCCTCGCCGGGAAGCGTCGAGCCCTCGAGCGGAGCACTCGCGAGCACGACGTCGGCGGCATCCGCACCGAGGTCGACGGGCTCGGCGCCGAAGTTCGACACCACCTGCCAGCCGTTCGGGCGGGCGAAGCGCAGCACATCGTCGCGGCCGGTCTCGATCCACTCCAGGGTCTCGCCGGTCTGCAGCAGGTGCCGCAGGCGCAGGGCCTCCCGGTACAGCGAGAGCGTCGACGACGGGTCCGCCGCCTCGACGTCGACCGCATACTGCGCGAACCACTCCGGCTGCGGAAGGTGCGCGCCTGCGGCCCCGAATCCGTACGAGGATCCCGCAGCGGTCCACGGCAGCGGCACGCGGCATCCGTCCCGACCGAGGCCGTCGAACTCCGCGCCACGGAAGAAGCCCGGATCCTGACGCTGCTCCGGCGTGATCTGCGCGACCTCGTGGAGACCGAGCTCCTCCCCCTGATAGAGATAGGTGCTGCCAGGCAGGCCGAGCAGCAGCAGGGTGGCCGCGTGCGCCCGGCGGAGCCCGCCCTCGCGGTCGAGTGCGTCCGCCGGACCACCGGCCTTCACCCACTCGGTGCCCTGCTTGACCGGACGGCCGTTCAGTGCCGGGAGCCCGTAGCGGGTGGCATGGCGGGTGACGTCATGGTTCGACAGCACCCAGGTGGTCGACGATCCGGTCGCCGCCGCCTGCTGCAGGTTGTCGGCGATGATGCTGCGGAACTGCGCGGCGTCGAAGTCGGCGACCAGCAGATCGAAGTTGAACGCCTGCCCGAGCCCCTCGGCCGACGCGTACTTCGCCCGGCGCTCCGGCGTCTCCACCCAGGCCTCGGCGACGGCGGTGCGCGGCGGGTCGTACTCGTCGAACACCGCACGCCACTCGGCGTAGATCTCGTGCACGTCGTCACGGTCGACCATCGGGTGCGTGCCCGAGGTGCGGTCCATCGCGTCGAGCTCGGCACGCGAGGGCAGCGGTTCGCTGAGGTCCTTCGTGAGCATGTGGGCGACGTCGATGCGGAATCCGTCGACACCGCGGTCCGACCAGAAGCGCAGCGTCTTCAGGAAGTCGGCGCGCACCTCGGGGTGGTCCCAGTTCAGGTCGGGCTGCTCCACGGCGAAGTTGTGCAGATACCACTGCCCGTCTTCCACGCGCTCCCAGGCGCTGCCTCCGAACACCGAGTCCCAGTCGGTCGGCGGCTCGGAGCCGTCGGGTCCGGTGCCCTCGCGGAAGATGTAGCGGTCGCGCGCCGCCGAGCCGCGCCCCGCAGCGAGCGCCTCCTGGAACCACTCGTGCTGGTCTGACGAGTGGTTCGGGACGATGTCGACGATCACGCGGATGCCGCGGGAGTGCAGCGCCTCGACCATGTCGTCGAAGTCGGCGAGGGAGCCCAGCCGCGGGTCGACGTCACGGTAGTCGGCGACGTCGTATCCGCCGTCGGCGAGCGCGGACGGATAGAACGGGCTGAGCCAGACCGCATCGATACCGAGGCCCTGCAGGTAATCGGCCCGGGAGACGATGCCCGGGATGTCACCGATGCCGTCGCCGTTCGCGTCGGCGAAGCTGCGCGGGTAGATCTGGTAGACGGCGGCCTGACGCCACCACGCGGCGTCTTCGGCGGTGCGGGTCTCGGCGAGAAGCGCGTCGGTCATGAGGGGAGGACTCCTTCTGTGTTTCCGGTGATTCGGTGGCTTCGAGTGTTCGGGTTCTTCGGTGGCTTCGAGCGGTTCGAGCGGTGCGGCGGTCAGCCCTTGACGGCGCCCTGGGTGACGCCCTCCATGACCCACCGCTGCGTGAACAGGTAGGCCACGATCGCGGGCGCCATCGCCATGAGGTACGAGGCGAAGGCGACGTTGTAGTTGTTGCTGAACTGGTTCTGGAACAGGTTCTGCCGCACCGGCAGCGTCTGCAGCGCCGGATCGGCGATGATGAGCGACGGCATCATGAAGTCGTTCCAGGCGTAGAGGAAGGCGAAGATGCCGACCGTCGCACTCATCGGGGCGAGCAGCGGGAAGATGAGCTTCCAGAACGTCTGCCAGGTCGTGGCTCCGTCGATGCGCGCGCTCTCCTCGAGCTCGATCGGTATCGAGCGCAGGAACGCGGTGAACAGCAGCACGCTGAAGCTCAGCTGGAACATGGTCGCGAGGATGATCACGCCGAACGGGTTGTCGAGCCCGACGCGTCCGGTGAGCTGGATCTGCGGCAGAGCCACGACCGGGAACGGGATGAACATCGCCGCGAGCAGATAGAAGAACGAGTAGCGGAACAGCCGACGGTCCCAGTTGCGCACGATGGCGTAAGAGGCGAAGGCCGCCAGCACGATCGTCGCGATCACGGTGCCGGCGGTGACCAGCAGCGAGATGCCCGCACCGACGGGGAACTTCGTCAGCGTCCACGCCTCGACGAAACCGTCGACGCTGAACGGGGCCGGCAGCGAGAAGGCATTGCCGTCGACCGCCTGACCCGTGGTCTTGAGCGCCATCGAGATGGTCACGTACAGCGGCAGGAGCACGGTCACGGCGCACAGGATCAGGATGATCGTGCCCGACCAGTTGACGCGCTCCATGCGCACGCGCGGCTTCTTGCCCGAGGTGGGGACAGTGGTGAGTGTCTGCGTCGACATCAGAGTGCGTTCCTTCCGCGCGTCAGCGACAGCTGGAGGAGGGAGATGAGCACGGCGACGATGAAGAAGATGGTCGCGTTGGCCATCTGATAGGCGTAGTCGCCGCCGTTGAAGCCCGCGATGATCGTCATCGCGACGCTGCGGGTGGAGGTTCCGGGGCCTCCGTTGGTGAGGCCGACGATGATGTCGTAGGCGTTCAGGAACCCCTTGAATCCGAGGATCACGTTGATCACCACATAGCCCGCGACGAGCGGGAGCGTGATGCGGGTGAGCTGCTGCGCCTTGCTGGCGCCATCGATGCTCGCCGCCTCGTACACCTCGCCGGGAACCGAGAGAAGGCCGGCGATGTAGATCAGCAGGGTGCCGGGCACGGCCTGCCAGGCGGTGACGATGACGATGGCGATCCAGGCGAGGTCGGGGTTGGCGAGCAGGCTCGTCTCGAGCCACGGGATGCCGGCCGCCGCGCCAGCCGCGGGGATCGAGTTCGAGAACAGGAAGTTGAAGACGTAGGCGATGATGATGCCCGAGATCACCATCGGGATCACGAAGATCGTGCGCAGGCCCGTCTTGAAGCGGATGCGCGAGGTGAGCCCGACCGCCAGCAGGAACGCGACCACGTTGACGACGATCACCGTGGCGATCGAGAACCCGAAGGTGAACAGGTAGCTCTGCAGGATCGACGGATCGCTGAACAGCGCGATGTAGTTCGTCAGTCCGTTGAAGCTCCACTCCCCGATGCCGATCGAGTCGGTGAAGCTGAAGAAGATGCCGATGACTCCCGGAACCGTGATCGCGAGCGTGAAGAGCACCAGCGTCGGCAGCAGGAACAGGTAGTAGATCGGCTCGACGCGACGCGTGTGCCGCCGGAGCTTCCGGTCGCCGCCGGTGACGATGAGGGTCGTGCTGTCACCGGGCGCGGTGGGCGTGGTGGGCGTGGTGGTGCTCATGGCGCGGACTCCTCTGTCTCGCCGGAAGCGGATGGGGTGCCGGAAGCGGACGCGGCGTCCTTCGTCGACGGGATCGGCGCGCGGAAGGCGATGCGGGCCCAGTCCGCGTCCATCGTGCGCAGGATGGAGGTCGGAGAGGCGCCGAGCACCATCGCCTGCGCGTAGTTCATGATCGGAAGCGTCTTGGGCACGAGCACCGACGGGCCCTGGTAGATCTGCCCGTTGTCGTAGTACTCGACCATCCCCTCGATGCGGGGGTCGTCGGGGGCGGGAGCACCCTTCGTCGGGGTGAAGCCGAGCTGCGAGGCGTTGTACTCCTCGATGTTCTGCGGCTCGTAGAGGAACTCGAGGAAGTCGCGGGCGGCCTCCTGATGGCGAGAACCCTCGGGGATCATCGCGGCCAGGTCCATGTTGACGCGCACGCCGAGGTCGGCCGGGTCGTCGGTCATCGGCAGCGGGAAGGTGCCCAGCTGCAGGTCGGGTGCGGTCTTCGCGATCTCGCTGAAGGCCCACGGGCCCTGCAGGTACATCGCGGCCTCACCCTTGCCGAAAGCGAGGTTGCCGTCGCCGTAGCCGCGGCTCGGCGCATCCCCGTTCGTGTAGTCGTTCGCGAGCTGCATCATCTTGTCCATCGGCTCGGCGAAGTCCTTCGAGAACGAGACCGCGGAGTCGGGACCGACGTCCGCGCCCTCATCAGCGAGGGCATCGAAGAAATCGATCACGTCCACCGAGCCGCCCGCGGTGTAGTCGTACCACCCCTGGCCCACGGTCCAGTCGTCCTTGAACGTGCCGTAGAACGGATCGATGCCGGCGGCCTTGAGCTGGTCGCACACCGCGAGCAGCTCGTCCCAGGTCTGCGGGACCTCGAGGCCCTGCGCCTGGAAGATCTCCTTGTTGTAGATGACGGACGCGGCCATCACCGAGTACGGGAGGGCGCTGGTGCGGCCCTCGCAGGACCCGTACTGGTCCATCAGCGGCTGCAGGTCGTCGCGGATGCCCGCGGCGGCGTCGGTGCCTGCGAGATCGGTGAGCGCGCAGCGCTGCACGAACCGGGCGATCTCGTAGTTGTAGTTGGCGAGCATGATGTCGGGCGGGTTGCCCCGCACGAAACTCGCCGAGACGACATCGACGCCCGAGGTGTCGATCTCGACCTTCACGTCGCTCTGCGAGGAGTTGTACTCGGCGACGAGGGCGGTCATGAACTCGATCGCCTCGCGCTTGCTGAAGGTGAAGCGGATGGTCTCCGCTCCCGTGTCAGCGGCGCAACCCGCGAGGGCTGTGCCGACCAGGGTGACCCCCAGGGCCGCGGCCGCCGCTCGCACCGCGCGTGTTCGTCTCTCAGACACCGTCGTCCTTCCGTCATATAAATTCATGCACTAAATCTAGTGAGCGAATTTACTCTATCGAACGGTACTCTCTCATTGGAGGACAGGGAGGTCAAGGGCCATGACAGAAGTCTCCGCAGACCTGGGAACCGGACGCGCGAGCGTCGGTGCCGTCCTCGACTTCGCCTGGACCGCCGGCGAGTTCACCGCGACCGAGGCGATGGCCGGCACCTCCCTGACCCGTTCCACCGCGATCGACGCCATCGACACGCTGGTCGGGGCCGAGGTGCTGCGCGAGCTGCCGAACGCCCGTGCCGCGGGCACCTACCGCTCCGGCCGCCCCTCGCGTCGCTTCGTCCTCGCCCCCGATCTCGGGGTCGTGATCGGTGTCGACGCGGGAGACACCCACCTCGCCGTGACTGTGGCCGACCCCCTCGATCGGACCCTCGTGCATCACCGCGTGGAGTTCGAGCCGGGGCAGTCGGCGCCCGAGCGGCGCACGGCGATACTGGAGCGCCTGGACGATGCGCTCGCCGAGGCCGAGGTGACGCGCGACCAGGTGCTCGCGCTGTGCGTCGGCGTCGCGGCGCCCGTGAACCGCGACGGCATCTCCCCACCTCACCCGGACGGCTTCTGGGAACGGACCAACCCCGGGCTCGCCGAGGCACTGAGCGACTGGGCCCCGGTCGTGCAGATCAAGAACGACGCGCAACTCGCCGCCATCGCCGAGGGCGCTGAGGGCGCGGCGATCGGATGCCGCGACTACGTGGCGCTGCTCGCGAGCGAACGGTTCGGCGGCGGCGTGGTGGTCGACGGCCATGTGCTGCACGGTGCGCACGGCGGTGTCGGCGAGGGCGTCGTCTTCGACCACATCGTGGGTGTGGGTTCGGCGTTCGGGCTCCGCTACGCCGTGCAGGATCAGGTGCGTGCAGCTGTGGATTCCGGGGAGATCGCCGGCGACAGCACCGTCGGCCGGCTCGTCGAGGCCGACCGCATCGACCCCCGGCTCGTCCTGACCCTCGCGGCCTCAGGCGACCCGGACGCCGTGCTGGTCACCTCGCGCGTCGGGGCCACCGTCGCCCGCATCGTCGGCGTGCTCGGCAGCATGTACGACCCGGCGCGCGTCATCGTGTGCGGAGCGGTCGCCGAGAGCATCGAGCCCGTGCTGACCGCCGCCCGTCGCATCCTGCCCGAGGAACTGCACCTGCCGGCGCCGGAGATCCTGGCGTCGACGCTGGGGGCCGAGGTCGTGTCACGGGGTGCCGTGGCGACCGCCCGGAAGGCGGCAAGGGAACACGCGGTGCCGCGTCTGGCGGAGGAGCGCCTCCGCGCGAGCGCCTGACGCGGGATCCGGCGCCGCCCTGCGCGCCCCCGCCTCGACATCAGGCCATCTTGCGAGAACCGGCAACCTGCCGCCGGATCGGCATGATCCGGCGGCAGGTTGCCTGATCTGACGCTGACCGACGCGGGGTCAGTCCACGAGCAGCGCGGGCTCCTCGAGCACGGAGGCGACGTCGGCGATGAAGCGGCTCATGCCGTCGCCGTCGATCACGCGGTGGTCGAACGACCCTGCGACCGTGGTCACCCAACGAGGACGCACCTCGCCGTCGACGACCCACGGCTTCTGACTGATGGTGCCCATCGCCACGATGCCCGCCTCGCCGGGGTTGATGATCGGCGTGCCGGCATCCATCCCGAACACACCGATGTTCGTGATCGTGATCGTGCCGCCCTGCTGATCGGCCGGTGGAGTCTTGCCCTCGCGCGCCGTGAGCGTGAGACGGTTCAGAGCCCGCGCCAGGTCCTTCATGCCGAGGTCCTGCGCGTCCTTGATGTTCGGCACCAGCAGGCCGCGCGGGGTGGCGGCGGCGATCCCGAGGTTCACGTAGTGGCGCACGGCGATCTCCGCACCGGCTTCGGTCTCGATCCAGGCCGCGTTCACCATCGGCGTGCGACGGGCGGCCCAGATCACGGCGCGAGCCATGATCAGCAGCGGCGAGACGCGGATATCGGCGTAGTCGGGCGAGGCCTTCAGACGCTTCACGAGCTCCATCGTGCGGCTCGCGTCGATCTCCTTCCAGACCGTCACGTGCGGGGCCGAGTACGCGCTCTGCACCATCGCTGAAGACGTGGCCTTGCGCACACCCTTGACCGGGATCGACTCGGTGCGGTCGTCGCCGGCGGCCGAAGGCTGGGTCGGAGTGAGCCCTCGCGCGAGCCCTGCCGGTGCAGCCTGCGGTGCGGGCACGGTCTCCTCGCGCACGGCTCCCCACTCGGGAGTCTCGATGTTGCGGAAGACGCTCGCCTGCGACGCGTGCTTCATGACGTCGTCCCGGGTGACCTCGCCGTCGGCACCGGTCGCGGCGACCGTGGTGAGGTCGACGCCGAGGTCGCGCGCGAGCTTGCGGATCGGCGGCTTCGCGATCACGCCCACCGACGAGCGCACCGGACGCTCGGCCGGGCGCTTGCGACGCGAAGTGGCGCCGCCGCCCGTGCCGTAGCCGACCAGCACCGATCCGCCGCCCTCTTCTGCGGCGGGAGCCACGGCGACGGGAGCGGCCGTTGCACCCGCCGCAGGCTCGGTCACGAAGGTGATGATGGGCGTGCCGACCTCGACCGTCGTTCCCTCCTCGACCAGCAGCTCGCCCACCACACCCGCGTGCGGCGACGGCAGCTCGACGAGCGACTTGGCCGTCTCGATCTCGCAGAGCACGTCGTTGATCGCGACCGTGTCGCCGGGGGCGACCTTCCAGGCCACGATCTCGGCCTCGGTCAGGCCTTCCCCGACGTCGGGGAGGGTGAAGTTCTGCGTGCTCATGACGAGTCCTTTCGGCCGAGCGGGGATGTCAGTAGGCGAGTGAGCGATCGACGGCCTCGAGGATGCGGTCGGCATCCGGGAGATATGCGCCTTCGAGCTTCGCGGGCGGGAACGGGGTGTCGTAACCGGAGACGCGCAGCACTGGAGCTTCGAGCGCATAGAACGCGCGCTCCATGACGGTCGCCGCGATCTCCCCGCCGATGCTTCCGAAGCCCTGGGCCTCCTGCGCGTAGACCATGCGTCCGGTCTTGCGCACCGAGTCGAGGATGGGCTCGTAGTCGACCGGCGACAGCGAGCGCACGTCGACGACCTCGCAGCTCGTGCCCTCGGCTTCGGCGAGCGCCGCGGCCTGCAGGAGGGTGGTGACCATCGCGCCGTGGCCGACGAGGGTCACGTCACTGCCCGTGCGCACGACACGTGAGGAGTGCAGCGGCACGGCGGAGGAATCGAGCTCGACCTCGCCCTTCTGCCAGTAGCGGCTCTTCGGCTCCATGAAGATCACCGGGTCGTTCGAGGCGATCGCCTCCTGGATCATCCAGTACGCGTCGTTCGGCGTCGACGGCGAGACCACCCGCAGACCCGGGGTGTGCGCGAAATACGCCTCGGGGCTCTCCTGGTGGTGTTCGACCGCGCCGATGTGCCCGCCGTAGGGAATCCGGATCACGATGGGCATGCTGATGGCGCCCTCGTGCCGGTTGGTGAGCTTCGCGAGCTGGGTGGTGATCTGGTCGAACGCGGGGAACACGAAGCCGTCGAACTGGATCTCGATGACGGGACGGAACCCGACCATCGCCATGCCGATCGCGGTCCCGACGATGCCCGACTCGGCCAGCGGGGTGTCCAGCACCCGGCGGTCGCCGAAGTCGCGCTGCAGGTGCTCCGTCACACGGAAGACGCCGCCGAGCTTGCCGATGTCCTCGCCCATGAGCAGGACCTTCGGGTCGTTCTCCATCGCCTTGCGCATACCCGCGTTCAGCGCCTTGCTGAGCGGCATCGTCTCGAGAGTCACCGGGCTCCTCCTTCGAGCGACGCGTCTTCGAACGACGCCTCGTACTGCGCGCGCCAGGCCTTCTGCTGGTCGATCAGCGGATGCGGCTCGCTGTACACGTGGTCGAACATCTTGTCCGGGCTGGGCGGCCCCAGCTCGACCGTGCGGGCGCGCAGATCCTCCGCGGCATCCGCCGCCTCGGCCTCCACGTCGGCGAAGAGCTGCGCCGAGGCACCGCGTCCTTCGAGGAACGCGCGCATCCGGACGATGGGGTCGCGACCGGCCCAGTACTGCTCCTCGTCGCTGCCGCGGTACTTCGTCGGGTCGTCGCTGGTGGTGTGCGCGCCGAGCCGGTAGGTGACGGCCTCGATCGCCTGCGGACCTTTGCCGGCACGGGCCTCGTCGAGAGCCGTGCGCGAGACCGCATAGCTGGCGAGCACGTCGTTGCCGTCGACCCGGACGCTCGGGATGCCGTAGCCCGCGCTGCGCTGCACCAGCGGCACACGCGACTGCGTGGAGACGGGCACGGAGATCGCCCAGTGGTTGTTCTGGAGGAAGAAGACGGTCGGCGCCTGGTAGCTCGCGGCGAAGACCATCGCCTCGTGCACGTCTCCCTGGCTGGACGCACCGTCGCCGTAGTAGACGATGACCGCTTCGTCGCGGTCCGGGTCGCCTGTACCGGTGCGGCCGTCGAACGCGAGACCCATCCCGTAGCCGGCCGCGTGCAGCACCTGCGACCCGAGCACGAGGGTGTACAGCCGGGTATTGCCGTTCTTGGGGTCGGTGGGGTCCCACCCGCCGTGCGAGACACCACGCATCAGCTTGATGATGTCGACCGGGTCGACGCCGCGGATGCGGGTCACCGCGTGCTCGCGGTACGAAGGGAAGATCGTGTCCTGCGCACGGGCCGCACGACCGGAGCCGACCTGCGCCGCCTCCTGCCCCCGGCTCGGCGGCCACAGCGCGAGCTGCCCCTGCCTCTGCAGGTTCGTCGCCTGGGTGTCGATCGCGCGGATGACGACCATGTCCCGGTAGAACTGCTCGAGTTCGGCGTCGCCGATCGCTTCGATCAGGGGAAGGTACCGTTCTGCGGCGGCGGACGGGGCGTACCGTCCGGTCTCGTCCAGAACGCTCACAAGGGGTGTCTCGGAGGTGGTCACGCTCTCACGCTACCCGCGCCCGCATGCGTCGTCACGCATACCTAGGACGCCCTTGTAACTGCCCGGAACCCGGAGAAAACCGCGGAAAACCGCCCCGGGCCGGTGCGGCGACGGCTCAGCGGACCGAAGCGGCCACCTCGAGCACGCGGGCGATGGAGCCCTCCTCGCCCACCGAGATGCGGATGCCGTCCCCCGAGAACGGCCGGACGATGAGGTCGTTCTCGACGAAGGCCGCAGCGACCTCGTCGGTGCGCTCTCCTGCGGGCAGCCAGACGAAGTTGGACTGGGAGTCGGGGACGTCCCAGCCCTGTGCGCGGAGGCCCTCGACCAGGCGGGCGCGTCGCTCGACGATCACGGCGATACGCTCCAGCAGCTCGGGCTCGGCGTCGAGGCTCGCGATCGCGGCGTTCTCGGCGGCGGACGTGACCGAGAGGGGGATGCCGGTGGTGCGCGCGGCGTCGAGCACCTTCTCGTGGCCGATCGCGTAGCCGACGCGGAGGCCGGCGAGGCCGTAGGCCTTCGAGAAGGTGCGCAGCACCACGACGTTCGGGTGCTGCTCGAACACGCGCTCGGCGAGACCGTCGACCGCGTCGGGCGCCGTGACGAACTCGGCGTACGCCTCGTCGAGGATGATCAGGACATCGTTCGGGACGCGCTCGACGAAGGCGGTGAACTCGGCCGACGTGATGATCGGACCGGTCGGGTTGTTGGGCGTGCACAGGATGATCGCACGGGTGCGGTCGGTCACGGCGTCCGCCATCGCGTCGAGGTCGTGGCGGGAGTCGGCGGTGAGCGGAACCTGCACCCCGGTCGCGCCCGCCACGAGCGGCAGGCTCGGGTAGGCCTCGAAGGAACGCCAGGCGTAGATGACCTCATCGCCGACCGATGCGGTCGCGAGGATTAGCTGGTGCAGGATCGACACGCTGCCGGAAGCGACGTGCACCTGGTCGGGCTCGACCCCGTAACGGGCTCCGAGACGCGCGCGCAGGCGGCCGGCGGTGGCATCCGGGTAGCGGTTGATCGGCGTCGTGCTCTGCAGGGCTTCGAGCACCGAGGGCAGCGGATCGAAGGGGTTCTCGTTGCTCGACAGCTTGAACGCGTCGGGCCCTGCCTGCTTGCCCTGACGGTACGGCGCGAGAGCGGCGATGGCGGGACGGATGCGGGGCAGGATCGGCTCGGTCACGAGGTCGAGTCTACGAGGGCAGCAGACTCTTCCCCGGCGGCTTCTCCCCTGTCGACGACCGATTCGCGGTCGTACCATTCCGGTATGGCGATGACGGTGCGACTTCCGGAAGAACTCGATGCTCAGCTCGAGGCGATCGCGCGCGCCCGGCACACCTCGAAGCACGCGGTGATCATCGAGGCGGCGACGCGCTTCGCGAACAGCGAGTCGAAGACGGATCGCGTGCTCTCCATCGCGGACGAGATCACCGAGCGCTACCAGGCCCTCGCCCTGATCGCGAAGCTCGGCCTGCACGTCCGCGACGAAGGACTGCTCTTCTCCGCGCTCGCTTGACCATCCGCAGGGATGTTCGGCGCCGACGCGTACCCGACGTTCGAAGCGAAGGCCGCCGCGCTGATCAGTTCGGTAGCTCAGAACCACGCGCTGTTCGATAGCAACGAGCGCGTCTCGCTCTGCCTCACCTTCATCTTCATCCGACTCAACGGCTACGAGCCGACGTTCACGAGCGACGAGGCATTCGACCTCGTCCTCGACGTCGCACAGAGTCGGTTGGACTTGAAGCAGATCGCGCAGGTCATTGCCGCCCATATCCGGGAAGACACGGCGCGCTGACATCTCGCGGGCGTCCGTGGGACACTGGTCGGACTATGCGCTTCATCATCCGCGTCGTCGTCAACGCCTTCGCCCTCTGGGTCGTCACGCTCATCCCCGCCCTGCAGGTCGTGATCACCGCCTTCCCACCCGGCGAGACGCTGCAGCTGGTGCTGACCCTGCTCGCGGTGGCCGCGATCTTCGCCCTCGTGAACACGATCATCGGCACCGTGGTGAAGATCGTCGCGTTCCCGCTCTACATCATCACGTTCGGGCTGATCGGGTTCCTGATCAACGGCTTCCTGCTGTGGCTGACGGCCTGGATCACGAGTGGCTTCGGCTGGGGCCTGACGGTCGGCGACTTCTGGTGGGGCGTGGTGGCCGCGCTCATCATCTCGATCATCAACGGCATCTTCGGCTTCATCCTGCGCCCGCAGAGCAAGAGCCGCCGCGACTGAGAAAGCGCGCTCCTCCAGCCGCTCGAAAAGCAGCCGGCTGATCTCGAAGTCGGTCATCATCCCTTTCGCTCGGCGTGGTACTCGGTCCGCTCGACCTCGACCGCCTGTCCGAGCTCGTCCCAGTACTCGTCGAGAGCCTCGGCGCGGGGATCGCCCGACGCATCCACCATCTCCGCTGTCTCGATGTAGGTCTCGAGATGGTGGGTCTGCAGCGTCAGGTCCTGCATCCCGTCGTGCGGATCCCCTTCGCGCGAGGCCGTGAAGCTGTCGGGGGATCCCGTGCCGGCCGCGGAGCCCCCGGCGGCGAGCGCCGAGACGACGTCGTCGGTGTGGCGGAGCTGGATCAGGGTCTGATCCTCTCCGAGCGTCGGTTCGGTCGGGCTCCCCGCGGTCAGCTGCATCGACACCTCGAAATCGCTCTCCATCGCGAGATGGGCGGCGATCATCCCGCCCTGCGAATGCGCGACCACGTCGACCTGATCCCCCGGCTTCGCCCCCGCCGCGCCCAACGCGTCGACCGTGGCCTGATACGACGCCGATGCGCGGCCCTGATAGAGCTCGATGTTCGACTTCATGTCCCACGGCTCGGACTTCCCCGACCGCCACGGCAGGGACTCCTGAGTCCCGGCGACGTAGGCCACATACCGGGTCGCCCCACCGACCATCGTGTATTTCTCGACCGCGACCTGCGAGGCCGCTCCCGGTATGCGACGGAATGCCGCAGCGAGGCCGGCAGGCGCATTCGGAGCCGACGTCTTCACGGGCATCACCTGCACGGGATCGGCCTTCCCCGCCAGCGTCATCCCCGGCCGGACCGTGCCGAGCCCGGATGCGACGCCCACCATCGCCCCGGCGAGGAACAGCGGCGGGAGCGCCCCCGCCAGGTCGTACTGCTCGCCCAGTCCCTCGAATCGCCGCTCCTTCCAGCCGGCCACCAGCCACTCGGCCATGGTCCCGATCCGTTCGTCATCGGCGACGAGCCGGTCGGCGCGCGCCTGCACGGCGCTCGCCGCCGCGGCATCGGTGAGGGTGAGCGCCTCCGCCTGCGCGCGCAGCTCGACCACCTCGAACGCGTCAGCCATCACCAGGGTTCCCGTGCAGGCGTTCTCGATCTCGACGCACAGTTCATCGATCCGCTCGACACTCCGTTGCAGTGCACCGACATCGACTCCCGAACCGGTCTCCGGCGCCGAGGAGATGAGCGCGTGTGCCCGGCGGACCGCGGCGCGTGCGTGTTCGTACTCCGACGCCACCGATCGCATCCGTGCCCCGAGATCGCGCAGCTGCTCGGTGTCGACGGCGATCGCCCCGCCGTGATCGATGCTCAATCCCCCGCCATCCGCCGACGGTTCCCTGCCTGCGACCATGCTCATTCCGCCGCCCTCATTCCGCCGCTCATACCGCCCCGCCGAGTTCCCATCTCCGCACCGAGAGGTGTCCGATCTCGACTCCGGTGTCGTCGCGCAGCCGTTCGAGCAACGCGTTCAGCGCGCGGAACCCCTCGGACTGCCAGTCGGAGCGATCGGTGAGCGCGACCAGAGTCGCCCCGGATTCTTCGAGCGTGGAGATCGCCTCTCCGATCTCCTGGGAGGCGAGAAGCAGGTCGCCGAGGTGCGCGGAGCCGACATCGAGGATGTTGACGAACGAGTACATGGCCCCAGCTTCCGGGATCACGGGCTTCTCGCCCTGCCCGATCGCCGCGAACGGTGGAGAGATGGATGCCCGGTCAGGGTGTGCAGAGGATCGCGCGAGGCGGTGCGCGCTGTGCAGGAGGCCCGCGGCCGGGCAGAATGTAGGTGTGACATCCCCGGATCCCTTCCGCGTGATCTTCGTCTGCACGGGGAACATCTGCCGCTCTCCCATGGCCGAGGTCGTCTTCCGCGACCTCGCCGAGCGGCAGGGACTCGGCCCGCGCATCGTCTCGCGCAGCGCCGGAACAGGCGACTGGCATCTCGGCGAGCGCGCCGACCACCGCACGATCGATTCCCTGGCCCGTCGCGGTTACGACGGCTCCCAGCACCGCGCCCGCCAGTTCACCGCCGCGGCCTTCGCGGACAACGACCTCGTCGTGGCCCTCGATCGCACGCACGAGCGCATCCTGCGGGAATGGGCGCACGACGAGGACGAGGAGGGGAAGGTCACCCTGCTTCTCGCCTTCGACCCGAACGCCACGACCCATGACGTGCCCGACCCCTACTACGCGGGCGCGGAGATGTTCGATTCCGTGCTCGGTATGATTGAGGCGGCGACTCGGGGCCTGTTCCGCCAGCTCGAACCCGCTCTGCGTCTCCCCCGCACGCCCCGCATCTGAGGGGCCCGATCAGGAGGACTCCCCTGACTTTCCAGCCTTCGCTCCCGCCGCAGCCCCTGAGCCCGCTCGACGGTCGCTACCGCGGCGCCGTCACCGGTCTCGCCGACTTCCTGTCCGAGGCCGGCCTGAACCGGGCGCGCGTCGAGGTCGAGGTCGAGTGGCTGATCGCCCTCACCGACCGCTCGCTGTTCGAGACCTCGCCGCTGCCGGAGTCGGACAAGGAGCGCTTGCGCGCCCTCTACCGCGACTTCGGTCAGGCCGAGATCGACTGGCTCGCCGAGAAGGAAGCCGTCACCCAGCACGACGTGAAGGCGATCGAGTACCTCGTGCGCGATCGACTCTCGACGCTCGGACTCGACGGCATCGCCGAACTCACGCACTTCGCGGCCACGAGTGAAGACATCAACTCCGCCTCCTACGCCCTCACCGTGAAGCGCGCTGTCGAGGAGGTCTGGCTCCCGGCCCTCGACACCGTGATCGCGAAGCTCCGCGAGCTCGCCGTCGAGCACGCCGACGCCGCGATGCTCTCGCGCACGCACGGCCAGCCCGCGACGCCCTCGACGATGGGCAAGGAGCTCGCGGTGTTCGCCTGGCGCCTCGAACGGGTGCGCGGTCAGATCGCCGCCTCCGACTACCTGGCCAAGTTCTCCGGCGCGACCGGCACCTGGTCTGCGCACCTGGCCGCAGACCCCGACGCCGACTGGCCGACCATCGCCCGCGAGTACATCGAGGGCCTGGGGCTCGGCTTCAACATCCTCACCACCCAGATCGAGTCGCACGACTGGCAGGTCGAGCTGTACGACCGCGTGCGTCACGCCGGCGGCATCCTGCACAACCTCGCCACCGACATCTGGACCTACATCTCGCTCGGCTATTTCGCGCAGATCCCGGTCGCCGGGGCCACCGGTTCGTCGACGATGCCGCACAAGATCAACCCGATCCGCTTCGAGAACGCCGAGGCGAACCTCGAGATCTCGGGCGCCCTGCTCGCATCGCTCGGCCAGACGCTGGTCACCAGCCGCCTGCAGCGCGACCTGACCGACTCGACCACGCAGCGCAACATCGGCGTGGCTTTCGGGCACTCGCTGCTCGCGCTCGACAACCTGCGCCGCGGCCTGAACGCGATCTCGCTCTCGCGTGACGTGCTGCTCGCCGACCTCGACGTGAACTGGGAGGTGCTGGCCGAGGCCATCCAGACCGTCATCCGCGCCGAGGTCGTCGCCGGACGCTCCACGATCACCGACCCGTACGCACTCCTCAAGGAGCTGACGCGCGGCCACAGGGTGGGCGCGGCCGACCTCGCCGAGTTCGTGCAGGGTCTCGAGATCGGCGACGCCGCCAAGCAGCGCCTGCTCGCGCTGACCCCGGCGACGTACACGGGTATCGCAGAGAAGCTCGCGCAGTAGCCGCGAGGCTGAGCCCGACTCCTCCCCCAGTCGCCGTCACGATCGACGAGTGCACGCGCGCAGGAAGGCACGCGGGCTAGGGGGCCGACTCTCCGGAGTGCTCCTCGACACTGTCCTTCGGCATGAAGACGGCGGCGAGCAGGGTGAGCACCGCGGTCACGGCGACCGCGACGAACACCCACACCGACGCATGGATGATCGTGCCGGGATCGTCGGGACCGACGCCCTGCGCGATCACGGCATTGGAGATCGCCCCGAACACGGCCACGCCGACGGCGCTCCCGGCCGAACGCGCGAACGCGTTCATACCCGTCACCGCCCCGCGCTCGCCCCAGCCGACCGAGGCCTGCGCGGCGATCAGCGTCGGCGCCGCACTCCATCCGAGCCCGAAGCCGAAGAGGAACGCGATGCCGGCGATCACGAACGGATTCGGCCACGAGGCGACGGAGGCCAGGGCGATGGCGGCGACCGTCGTGATGCTCATGCCGATCAACGTGGTGCGGCGGAAGCCGATGCGCAGGTACAGGCGTCCCGCGTTCGCGGCGGCGAGCGGCCAGCCGAGGGTCAGAGCGGCGACCGCGAGACCGGAGAGCAACGGGGCGATGCCGGTGGACCCTTCGAGGTAGGCCGGAGCGAAGCTGGTGACACCGAGCATCAGTGCGCCGACACCGAGCGACACGATCGTGGTGGTGAGGATGAGCCGTCGACCCGCGAGGCGCAGGTCGACGATCGGCTCTGCGACGCGGCGCTCGACGAACCCGAAGGCGATCAGCGCGATCACTCCCAGACCGAAGCAGAGGGCGCTCTGCACCGACAGCCACGCCCAGGCGTTCCCGCCCTCGAGCATGCCGAGGATGAGCGCGGTCAGCCCGATCGTGAGCAGCACCGCTCCCCCGTAATCGATGCTGTGCTTCTGGGTCTGTTTCTGCTCCTTGTAGTTGCGCAGCAGCATCCATCCGGCGATCAGACAGAGCGGGATGTTGATCCAGAAGATCCACCGCCAGGCGTCGAACTGCGCGAAGATCCCCCCGAGCGCCGGGCCGACGACCGACGAGATCGCCCAGACGCTCGCGACGTATCCCTGCACCTTGGCACGTTCGGCGACGGTGTAGATGTCGCCGACGATGGTCATCGACATCGGTGCCACGGCACCGGCGCCGATGCCCTGGATGATGCGGAACACGATCAGCGCGGGCATGCTCCACGCGAATCCGCAGAGGATGGAGCCGAGCAGGAACAGGGCGATGCCGAGCAGGATGATCGGCTTGCGTCCGACGGTGTCCGCGAAGCGGGAGTAGATGGGGACGCTCACGGCCTGTGCCAGGAGGTACACCGAGAACAGCCATGGGAACTGCTGGTAGCTGCCGAGGTCGCGGACGATGCTGGGCACGGCGGTCGCGAGGATCGTGGCGTCGATCGCGATCAGGCCGGTGGCCAGCATGAGCGCGCCGAGAATGGGGCCCCGCTCCGACCGGAGTCCGATGGAGGCGCGGTCGACGGAGGCAGTCACTACAGGGACAAGCCGATCAACCGCAGCGGTATTCCGGATTCATGCGGGATGGCGGCACCGACGTCGCCCTCCGACGTCGGTGCCGCCGGGGTCAGTGCGCCGGGCCGAGGTCGCGCATGGGCTTGCCGTTCTTCGGGTTGCCCGGCTTCACCTTGCGACGTTCTCCGTTCACGACCACGATCACGTTGCTCATGTTCGGTGCCCGATCGGCGACGACGTCGTAGGCGACGACCTTCCCGTCCCGCCACGTGCAGTCCACGCGGTATCCGCCCCGTGCGCGGAGCCCGGCGAACGATCCGCTCACCGCCCAGTCCGCGGGGACGGCGGGCAGCAGCCGGATGACGTCGCCATGACTCTGCACGAGCATCTCCGCGATCGCGCCGACGATGCCGTAGTTGCCGTCGAGCTGGAACGGCGGGTGGTTCGCCCACAGGTTCTGCAGGATGTTGTACGTGAGCAGGCCGCGGACCATGATGCCTGCCCGCTCGGCGTCGCCCAGGCGCGCGAAGAGTCCCGCGCGCCACGGCCAGGTCCAGGAACGGCGACTGTCGCCCGAGACTGTGGCAGCGGTGAACGGCACGCCCTCCTTCTCTCCGCAACGCGCCTTGAGTGAGACCAGTGCCGCCGCCGTGAGCTCCGGAGTATCCGGGGTGATCTGGCGTCCCGGGTACACGGCGAACAGGTGCGAGGTGTGCCGATGGATGTCGTTCGGGTCGTCGCGGTCGGTCTGCCACTCCTGGAGCTGCCCCCAGCGGCCGATCTTGTTCGGAGCCAGGCGCTGCTGCATGTCGGCGATCGTCCCCTGGTACTTCTTGTCGACGCCGAGGGCCTTCGCGCATTCGAGGTAGTTCTGGAAGAGGTCCCAGATGATCTGCTGATCGTGCATCACCCCGTCTTCGCGCGGGCCGTGCTCGGGAGACCAGCCCATCGGCGCGACCAGGGTGCCGTCGGGGAGCTCTTTGAGCTGGTCCTCCCAGAACTGGCAGATCTCCTTGATCAGCGGGTAGGCCAGATCGCGCAGGTACTTCTTGTCCTGCGTGAACGCCCAGTGCTCGTAGAGGTGCTGCGCATACCAGGCGCTGGCGATCGTGTTCCACTCCCACGCGTTGCCGCCGAAGATGCTCTGCGAGGTGCGGGCGGTCCACCCGCGCACGTCGGCGCCGAACGCGTTCCGCGTGGCGATTCTGCTGGGCACGGCCACCTCACGGATGAAGGTCGCGAGGGCCTCGTGCGACTCCGGGAGGTCAGCGGTCTCGGCCCCCCAGTAGTTCATCTGGATGTTGATGTTCGTGTGGTAGTCGCTGGCCCACGCCGGCTGATTGCTGTTGTTCCACAGTCCCTGGAGGTTGGCGGGCAGCCCGCCGGGCTTCGACGAGCTGAGGAGCAGATAGCGCCCGTAGGCGTAGAGCGTCTGCTCCAGCGTCGGGTCGGCCTCGCCCGTGCCGTAGCGGAGCAGTCGACGGTCGGTGGGCATCGCCATCACGGCGCCGTCGGTGACCCCCCATTCGACCTTCGCGCGCTGCATGAGCTCGGAGACCTGCGCGGTGTGCGCCGAGCGGAGGCTCTTCCACGAGCGGGAGGCCGCCGCGTTCAGGGCCTTCTCGATCGCCGGCTGCGGCGCCGCACCGCGCCATCCGTGTGCGGCGCTCAGGCGGTAGTCGGTGCGGGCGTCGAGCAGCAGGGTGATGCTCGCTGCGCCGGAGACGCGCAGTCCGCCCTCGGCGGCGACCACCTCTCCGTCGGTCTCCGCGATGCGCACCGCGGCCGCGTGCGTGAGGTTGTTGGCCATGGTTCCGGCGAAGCCCATTCGGCGGCCGCCCGTGTCGACTGTCGTCGCGACGCCGTCCTGCTTCGAGACCAGGGTGATGAGAGCGGTGAGCGCACCGGGGCGGTCGGCGGTGAACCGCACCGCGATCACGTCGGCATCCCGACTGGCGAACGCCTCACGCAGCACCGTGCCCTGTGCGGTGGCGAAGTGGGTGCTGTGGGTGCCGTCCGCGATATCGAGTGCACGTCGGTAATCGACGACGGCGCGGGCTCCGGCGGTGCTGAAGCCACCGCCGGTGAAGGCGATGCCGCCGAGACGGAGCGCGCCGGGTGCGGAGAACGAGATGCGGTACATCGTGTAGGCGGTGGTGTTCGCGAACGAGAAGACCCGCCCGGTGCCGCGCTCCGGGAACGTCTCCCCGGTGCGCGTGTCGAGCGTCTTCCAGCCGAGCCCGTCGTCCGAGCCGGAGACCGTCCAGTCCCGCGGATCCTGTTCCGGCGCATCGGGAGCACTCGTGAGCACGTAGCCGTTCAGGGCGAGCTTGGCGCTGAGCTCGACCTGCCAGACCGCCCCTGACCCGGTCGACGGAACCGCCCAGACGGTCGCGGGGTCGGCGTCCACGGTGCCGACGAGGGAGTCGGCGTGGCCGCTGGGCGACGACACGTAGACGGCGCTCCCCTGTGCGAGGTCGACCCCGCCGAGCGCGACCTCGGCGACCTGGAAGTGACTGACCCCCGCCTTCGGCGCGAAGACGAAGCGGTAGTGCGCGTACGCCGTCGTGTTCGCGAACGAGAAGCTCTTGGTCTGGAGCCGCTGCGGGAACGGCGCTTCAGCCCGCGTGTCGAGCGCGACCCAGGCCGCTCCATCGGCAGACCCTTCGAACCGCCAGTCCTGCGGATCGCGGGCGGGGACGTCGTTCGCGCTCGTGAGCGCGTAGGAGGAGACGGCGACCGGCTCCGCGAGATCGGCCTGCCAGATCACCTCGGCGGGCGGCGCGATCAGACACCACTTCGTGGCCGGATTCCCGTCGAAGGTCTTCTCGACGCTCTCGCCACCCGATACCTCGTACGGGCCTCCCGGCGAGCTCACGACGGTGCGCGCGCCGAACGCGACGGTCACCTCGCCGAAGTCGCGGAACGAACCGAAACCGGTGACGCTGGTGTCGTACGCTCCGTCGGGCTGGCCGGCGAGCGCGTTGTCGTAGTCGTTGACGCCGCCCCACAGGCTCTGCTCGCTGAACTGGATCACTTCGGCGTCCGGGTTCCCGAACAACTTCGCGCCGAGGCGCGCGTTGCCGATGGGGAGCGCCTGCGTCTCCCAGCTCGTCGCCGGGGTCGCGTACCAGAGGGCGTACGGCGAGAGCTGCGGACGCGGGATCGCACCGGCGGGGACGGCGCGCAGAGCGGCGTCCACCGAGAATGCGTTCGCAGCCGCAGGCCGAGCGGCCAGGAATTGAGGGACGAGCGGGGCGAGGAGGGCGAGGCCGCCCACCTGCAGCGCCTGTCGGCGGGAAATGGGGTCCATCATCACAGCAAACCTCCGGAGCATCGTTGATCATCTGGGGCCGTGCGGTCTCGCAACCGGTCGTGGATGCGGGGCGCGTCAGAAGTCAGTGTCCGACACGAGACATCGGATGTCTAGAGACGATTGTCCAGAGGGTACGCCGAAAGTACCCGAGATCCGCGCAACTCAGAACGCCTGACGCGCTCTTTAATCGGATGTTAGAGGGTCCCGTCGACGAGCAGATCTACCGCTCCTGCGGAGCGCGTCAGGAGGACGCCGGGCGGCCGGAAGCCTCGGAGTCAGGGCTCTCCCCGTCGGGCTCCGGGTCGTACAGCACCGGACGATCGATCGTCTTGGTGACGTCGGACGGATCGACGGCGAGGATGAGCATCGCCAGGATCAGCAGCGTCACGATGAACGCCCCACCGCCGACGACGAGCCCCAGCGCGATCGGGGTCAGCCCGTCGTAGGTGCCGTCGGCGATCGACGCGTTCACGCGTGCGGTGAAGGCTCCGGTCGAGACCAGGGTGACGACCATGGCGAAGACGCCGCAGCCGAGCGCGATGAGGAGCAGGTGCAGGGGCCGCAGAATGTCCCGGCGGGTGGGCTTCTCGTCGCTCATCGCTCTCCTCCATGCTCCGCGGGGGCGGCGCTGTCGTTCGATTCGGACACCGTGGCGACGGCATCGACCTGCTTCGGCGTGAGGCCGGCGATGCCGAGGAAGACCGCGACGATCGCCGCATAGCCGCCGAACATGCCGACGCCGAGGATGATCCCGGAGAGGACGAACGTGCCGGCCTTGTCGATCGTGTACTCCTGCAGGAACCCGGCCGGGATCAGCAGCAGGGCCACGCCGAGCAGAACACCCAGGCCCCCGACGGTGATCGCATCGCGCGACAGCATGCCGCCGGTGCGCCGGGAGCGGATGCCGGCGAGCAGCTCGATGCCGCCGCTGACGATGGCCCAGCAGGAGACGATGATGAAGAACAGGTCGTCGGAACGCCACACCGGGATTCCGCTCACCATGCCGGCGACGACGCCGACCGCGGCGAGCAGGACGTACGACCAGCGTGAGCCGGCGGGGAGCACCAGCCAGGCGGCGAGCACCTGGACGAGAGCGGTGATGAAGACGAAGCCGCTGAACACGGACAGGCCGACGGCGGCGGAGTGATCAGACGAGAACGTGATCATCAGTGCAGCGACTGCGGCGAACAGAGCGCGCAGCAATTGCACGTGGCGCATGGTGAATGCGCGAGCAGGGGCAGACATGACGGTCCAGAGTCCTCCGGGGTGTTGCTCCCAGTCTACGCGGGGCGGCGGAGCCGCAACGCCGGGAGCCCTGCGGAGGGAGGATTCGTGAAGCCCGGCTGATCTCCCCAGATCGATTGCCGGGCTTCACGACATACGCAGCAAGGGGGGCATCACTGCGTCAGGCCGGTGATCGCAGGGTCGGGCACCCTGCCTGCGAAGACGGCCAAGTGACCCCACATGCCCACCCGGTCCCCTGAGGTACGCGCGTGCGGTCGTATGCTCACTCTAAGGCGCTGATCTTCACATACCGGAGGGGATCTGTGATGAGTTTCGAAGATGACGCGCGCAGAGCCGAACCCGATGACTTCGCGAACGCCCTGCGCGACGCGATAAACGCGAAGCCGGTGACGCTGTCGTGGCTGCAGCGTCAGCTCAAGGCGCGCGGGAACCGCGTGTCGATGGCCACGCTGAGCTACTGGCGATCCGGCGCGCGACGGCCGGAGGGGGCGCAGTCGCTCGCCGCGCTCAGCGACATCGAGGAACTCCTCGGACTCGACACGGGGGCGCTGAGCAGACTGCTCCGATCGACGAACCGCACAGGTCCGCTCGGACCCAACCAGTTCCCGATCGACGAGGAAGAGCTCGAGTTGGCGGTGATCGACGCCTTCCGCGCGCTCGGCGCCTCCTACCCCGACACCTCCCGCGAGCTCACGACGCATTCGGTGACCGATGTCGGCGCGGACGGCAACGTCGCATTCAGCATCACGCGCAGCATCGTGCAGTCCACGGTCGGCACGATCACGGCGATCCCCTTCCTCGAGATCACCCCCGGGGTGCGCACCCCCGCACCTCTGCTGAAGGCGGTGGCAGGGGGCCGGATCGCCGCGCGCTACTCCCACCCCGACGGCGAGGTGCACGGGGTGCTGTTCGAGCTCGATGTGCCGCTGACCGCGCCGGAGACGGCGATGGTGGAGTGGTCGGTGGAGTACCCGCCCGACTACCCCGCGACGCGCGACACCGGCCACGCCCTGGCGCAGAAGGCCAGAGAGCTGCTGGTGTGGACACGCTTCCATCCGGACGCGATCCCTGACTGGTGCGAGGAGCACCTCGAGACACCGGACGGCGTCATCATGACGCCGCTGCCGCCGCCCCGGGGAACGTCGGTGCATCTGGTGCGCCGGGCTTTCGGCCCCGGTGCCCTCGGATTGCACTGGGGCTATGGCCCCCGGGAGGATCAGCCGGGCTGATCTCCGGTCGCGACCGGTCGGCCGGGGGTGTTCGACCACTGGCTCCACGACCCGGGGAAGACCTTCGCCTCGATGCCGACCTCATGCAGGACCAGGGCGGTGTGCGCGGCCGTCACGCCGGAACCGCAGTATGCCGCGACGGCCGTGCCCGGCGTGACGCCGATCTCGGCGAAGTTCGCCAGCACGGTCTCCCGGTCGAGGATGCGGCCTGTGGCGTCCAGATGCAGCAGGGTGGGCAGGTTGCGTGCGCCGGGGATGTGTCCTGCCGCGGGATCGAGCGGCTCGGTCTCGCCGCGGTAGCGTTCGGGGGCCCGCACATCCACCAGGACACCGGATGCCGGGAACGCGGCGGCCTCGTCGATCGTCAGCGCATCCGCACCGATCTCCGTGAGGACGACATCGCCACGATCCGGCGCCACATCATCGGTCGCGACGGCGAAGCCCTCATCCTTCCACCCGCGGATGCCGCCGGCGAGCACCCGCACATCGACGCCGGCCTGACGCAGCAGCCACCAGGCACGGGCGGCCGCGATCCCCTTGAAGTCGTCGTAGGCGACCACCGTGTCGCCCGCACGCACGCCCCACCGACGCGCCGCGTCCTGGAGGGTGGCCGTCGACGGCAACGGGTGCCGTCCCTCCGACGGCTCGCCATGGGTGGAGAGCTCGGTGTCGAGCGCGGCGAACACGGCGCCCGGGATGTGCCCGGTGAGGTAGTCGTCGTGCCCGGCCTCCGGACGATCCAGGCGCCACCGCACGTCGATCACGCGCACCGGTGCACCCCGGGTCAGCAGGTCGTTCAGTTCGACGGCACTCACGAAGTCGCTCATGCTGCGAGGCTACCGAGTCGGCGGCGGCGTCCGGTGCGTCATCGTCTTCTTCCGTCACGATCCGAGCGACGGGTCCGGCGCACTAGGCTCGATCCGGCAACGTCGAGAAAGGGCCAACGATGCCCTCTCGTCTCCGCTGGATGCGGTTCCGACCGCAGGAAGCCGCGCTCATCGCGATCACCGCCGTCTGGGGCGGCACGTTCCTGCTCGTGCATTGGGCGATGGAGCACTCCGGACCCTGGTTCTTCGTCGGCATCCGGTTCCTCATCGCGGGACTGATCAGCATCGTGATCTTCCGACGCGTGCTGCGCGGCATCCGCTGGCGCGATGTCGGCGCGGGCGTCGCGATCGGGGTGATGATCTACCTCGGCTACGGCCTCCAGACGTTGGGGCTGCAGACCGTCGACAGCAGCACCTCGGCCTTCATCACCGCGATGTACGTGCCGCTGGTGCCGCTGGCGCAGTGGGCCGTGTTCCGCAAGCGCCCGCCCGCCATGGCGTTCGTCGGGGCGGGTCTGGCCTTCGTCGGACTGCTGTTCATCGCCGGCCCCGATGCCTTCGCGCTGACTCTCGGCGCGGGCGAGATCGCGACCATGATCAGCACGCTGCCGATCGCCGCCGAGATCATCCTGATCAGCCTCTTCGCCGGGAAGATCGACCTCGGACGCATCACCGTGGTGCAGCTGCTCACCGCGGGAGTGCTGGGACTGCTCACGATGCCGGTGGTCGGCGAGGGCGTGCCGGAGTTCTCGTGGATCTGGGTCGGCTGTGCGGTCGGCCTGGGAGCGGCGAGCTGCCTGATCCAGTTGACGATGAACTGGGCCCAGAAGTCGGTCTCCCCCACCCGCGCGACGATCATCTACGCCGGGGAACCGGTGTGGGCAGGAGTCATCGGACGCATCGCCGGTGAACGCCTGCCCGCGACCGCGCTCGTGGGCGGAGCGCTCGTCGTGCTCGGCATCCTCGCGAGCGAGTTGAGGATCGTGCGGCGGCGGCGGGCACAGCCACAAACATCGCCGCAGGCTCGGGAGGAGAACCACGCCATGGGCGGAGAATCTCCTGTCGAATCTCCGCCCGACACGGAGATCTCCGCCCGCCGCGAGGTCACACCGTGAGCAGCACCTTCGTGGCGCGGCGCTCGTCCATGGCCCGATAGCCCTCGGCGGCTTCTTCGAGCGGAAGGGTGAGGTCGAACACCTTGCCCGGGTCGATCTTCCGGTCCCAGATGAGCTGGATCAGCTCGGGGAGGAAGCGCCGCACGGGCGCAGGTCCGCCGTGCAGGTGCACGCCGGAGTAGAACAGCTCCTCGCCGGGCAGCGCCACGTCGTGAGAGACGCCGACGAAGCCGACGTGGCCTCCGGGGCGGGTGGAGCGGATCGCCTGCATCATCGACTCCTGGGTGCCGACGGCCTCGATCACCGAATGCGCACCGAGACCGTTCGTGAGTTCCTTGATGCGGGCCACTCCCTCATCCCCGCGTTCGGAGACGATGTCGGTCGCGCCGAACTCGCGCGCCAGCGCCTGCCGATCGGCGTGCCGGCTCATCGCGATGATGCGCTCGGCACCGAGCTCCCGTGCGGCGAGGATCCCGAGGAGCCCGACCGCGCCGTCGCCGACCACGGCGACGGTCTTCCCCGGTCCGACCTCGGCGGCCACGGCTGCGAACCATCCCGTGCCGAGGACGTCGGACGCGGCGAGCAGTGAGGGGATCAGATCGGCGTCGGGCCGGCCGGGCGTGACGACCAGCGTGCCGTCGGCGTGCGGGACGAGCGAGTACTCGGCCTGCGTGCCGTAGCGCCCCATCGGCACCACGTGCACGCAGCGGGACTGGTACCCCGCCTGACAGATCTCGCACGTGTTGTCCGACGCCATGAAGGATCCGACGACGAAGTCGCCGACCCGCAGCGTCTGCACCTCGGCGCCGATCTCCTCGACCACGCCGACGTACTCGTGCCCCATCGGCGCGTGGTCGACGTCGTTGGCACCGCGGTACGGCCACAGGTCCGAGCCGCAGATGCAGGTCGCGGCGATGCGGATCACCGCATCGGTCGGCCGCGTGATGGTGGGCTTCTCTCGCTCCTCGACCCTGACGTCGCCGGGGGCGTGCATGACTACTCCGCGCATTCGTGGTGCTCCTTCTGTCGCGTGGACTCCAGTCCACACCGAATCCCTCGCGGATGGGAGGTTCTGACGGAACCCCTCCGAAATCCTGGGATCCGGGAATAGTCCGCCGAGCGCCGCGTTGCACCCGACATGATTGAAACTTCAACCGTCGCTCCGGTCGCCACGGAACGCACTCGCGTCCGCGTGCCGCTGCGCTTCGGCGACGGCTTCTCCACGACCGCCGACGTGGTCACCTTCGACGGCCTCGTCGACGGCCGCGAGCACCTGCTGCTCGGGCTCGGCGACTGGCGCGCCGCACTCGAACGCGCGATAGACGGCGGGGACGCACCGCTCGTCCGTCCGCACAGCGAATGCCTCACCGGCGACGTGTTCGGGTCCGAGCGCTGCGACTGCGGCCCCCAGCTGCGCGAAGCCGTCGAGCGCATCGCCGACGAAGGCGGGTTCCTGCTCTACCTCCGCCAGGAGGGCCGGGGCATCGGCCTGTACGCCAAGCTCGACGCCTACGCGCTGCAGGACGCGGGCCTCGACACGTACGAGGCGAACGTCGCCCTGGGCCACGGCGAAGATGAGCGCGACTACACGGTGGCCGCCCAGATGCTGAACGCGCTGGGCGTCGACGGCATCCGCCTGCTGAGCAACAACCCCGACAAGGCCGTGCAGCTCGAAGCGCTCGGCATCCGCGTCACCGAGCACGTGCGCACCGAGGTGCACCTGTCGGAAGCGAACACCCGCTACCTGCAGGCGAAGCGCGACCACACGGCGCACACGCTCGACCTGTCGGCAGCGTGACACCCGCGGGATACCCGAGTGACACCCAGGATGACAGCATGACGGCGGAGCAGCAGCATCCGCGTCGACTCGACGACACCGAGATGGACACCTGGCTCCCCGTCATCCGGTTCGTCCAGCTGCTGCCGCAGGTGCTCGATCGCACGCTGAAGGAAGAGGTCGGGCTCAACCACGCCCGATATGCGATCCTCGTCACCCTGGCAGGTCAGGGTGAGAGCGCCGTCACCATGACCGAGCTCGCCCGCATCGCCGGCCTCAGCCGTTCCCGCCTGAGCCACGCTCTGGATTCTCTCGAGGAACGCGGCTGGGTCACCCGCACCTCGTGCGGGTCCGACAAGCGCACCCTCTCGGCCGCACTGACTCCGGCCGGACGGGAGATGCTGCGCACGGCCGCCCCCGTGCACGTCGAGCAGGTGCGGGAGCTCGTGCTCGATCCGCTCACCGCACAGGAGCGCGAACAGTTGGGGGCGATCCTCGGCAAGCTGCTGCCCGGGGTGACCGCGGCACTGTGAGGCGTCGCGGATCGGTCACCGGTACCGCCAGTACCTCCCTCGACGGTCGCTGAGCGCGTACCGTCGAAGGCATGGACACCCGCAGCGAGGTGCGCGAGTTCCTCTCCACGAGGCGCGCACGCATCACCCCCGATCAGGCAGGCCTCCCCGCATTCGGGGGCAACCGCCGCGTACCGGGCCTGCGCCGCGAGGAGGTCTCGCTCCTCGCGGGTGTCAGCGTGGACTACTACACGCGGCTCGAGCGCGGCGACCTGTCCGGCGCGTCCGACAGCGTGCTCGACGCCCTCGCCCGCGCGCTCCAGCTGGACGAGGCCGAGACCGCGCACCTGTTCGACCTCGCCCGCACCGCGAACGCCTCGCCGGTCGCACGCACGCCGCGGAAGAAGGCCACGGAGCTGCGTGCGAGCATCCTCCGCCTGCTCGATGCCATGACCGAGGCGCCGGCGATCGTGCGCAACAACTACTTCGACTACCTGGCCGGGAACGCCCTGGGCCGTGCCCTCTACGCGCCCGTGTTCGCGCAGCCGCAGCCCAACAGCGCCCGCTTCGCGTTCCTCGATCCGGCGGCGCAGGAGTTCTACCCGGAGTGGGACCGCAACACGCAGGAGCTCGTCGCGGCGATGCGCGGGGAAGCCGGCCGCAATCCGTTCGATCGGAAGCTCACCGACCTCGTCGGCGAGCTCTCGACGCGGAGCGAGCGGTTCCGCACGCTGTGGGCCGCCCACAACGTGCGCTTCCACCGCACGGGTGTGAAGCGCATCGCGCATCCGGTGGTCGGAGAGATGGAGCTGACCTACGAGGCGTTCGAGCTGCCGGCCGATCCGGGACTCCACCTGTCGACCTATACCGCGGAGCCGGGCACGGCGTCGGCGGACAAGCTGCGGATGCTCGCCAGCTGGGCGGCGACGGATGCGGCCGCACCTGTCGCCGCGGAGCCCGAGCCCGCTCCCGATCGCACTCCCACGCCCGATCACACCTCGGGGCGCGCAGACTCCTGAACCACTGTTCTGCTCTGAGCAGAACCGCTCGAAGCCGCCGGATGCCGCGGATTATCGTGAGGCATGGCCGACATCCTCGCATTCCCGCGCACCCCTCGCTCCGATCGCCCCCGCCCGAGCGATCCCGAGCCCCTGTGGCGACACCTGCTGGGTGACCAGCTGCGCCGCCGACGTCACGACCGCGAGGAGACCCTCTCCGAGACCGCCGACAAGGCCGGTGTCTCGCCGCAGTACCTCTCCGAGGTCGAGCGGGGATTGAAGGAGCCGTCGAGCGAGATGATCGCCGCGATCGCCGGAGCCCTCGACACGAGCCTCGTCGAGCTGACGAGCGACGTTGCCGACAGTCTGCGATCGACGGCCCCTTCGCGTGGCGCGTTCGCCCTCGCCGCGTGATCCCGGAGCCGTCATCTGCATGATCGACGGACGGATGCATGACCACAGGCATCGCACCGGTCATGCAGTCGTCCGCCGCTCATGCATCCGTCCGCGAGCCCGGACTGCAGATCAGCTCCGCGCTCCCAGCACCGTGTCGACCAGCCCGTAGTCGAGGGCGGCGGCGGCGGTGAACACCCGGTCGCGATCGGTGTCGACCCGGAGCTCCGCGACCGTCCGGCCGCTGTGCCTGGCCAGGATCTCCTCCATGTCGGAGCGCACCCGCACCACCTCGTCGGCCGCGAGGATCAGGTCGGGGATCGCACCCCGGGACTGTCCGGCCGGCTGGTGCAGCACGATGCGCGCATGGGCGAGGGCGGCCCGCGCACCCGGATCTCCGGCAGCGACGAGGAGTGCTGCCGGTCCGATGGCCTGCCCGACGCAGGTGGTCGCGACGCCGGGACGGATGTGCTGCATGGTGTCGTAGATCGCGAGCGCTGCGCCCGGATCGCCGCCCTCGCTGTTGATGTAGAACTGGATGCCGGATTCGGGGCTGTCCGCGTCGAGATGCAGCAGCTGCGCGATGAGGGCGTTCGCGACCCCCGCATCGATGCCCGTGCCGAGGTAGATGACCCGCTCCGCGAGCAGGTGCGAATAGACGTCCATGATGCGCTCGCCTCGGGGATGCTGCGCGATGACGTTCGGGATCGTGTAGCCGCTCATGCGTCCGCCCCCAGTCCGACGCGCGCGCGACGTCGCGGCATCACCTCGGCGATCGAGGCCACGATGCCGTCGATGAAGCCGTAGTCCTGCGCCTGCACCGCGGTGTACCAGCGGTCGTGAAGGGAATCCTCGAAGATGCGCGCGATGGGCTGGCCCGTGTCGTCGGAGATGAGGCCGAGCACGGTGTCGCGCATATGCCGCAGGTCGTCGGCCTGCGTCTCGAGCTCGCCCGCGGATCCGCCGATGCCCGCGGAACCCTGATGCATCAGGATGCGTGCGTGCGGCAGCGCCCGTCTCTTGCCGGGGCTACCGGCGGAGAGCAGGAACTGTCCGGCGCTGCAGGCGAGTCCGAGGGCGAGCGTGGCGACGTCGTTGGGGATCAGCCGCATGATGTCGCGGATGGCCAGCATCGACGGCACGGAGCCGCCGGGCGAGTGGATCCACAGCGCGATGTCGGCGACGGGGTCCTCGGCCGACAGCGCGAGCAGCTGGGTCATCAGCAGCGTGCCGTTGTCGTCGTCGAGAGCACCGTCGAGCACGAGCACCCGCTCGTGGAACAGTGCGCGGCGGGCTTCGGGACCGAACTGCGGGATGGGGTTGTCTTCGCTCATGCCCCCAGCCTCTGTCGCCCCGCAGGCGTGCGGAGCGGATTCTGCCCTGGGCGGCTCTGCCGTCAGCGGATGCGGGCAGATGCGAGCGGATGCGGGCAGATGCGAGTTCCTGGGCGGATGCCGGTGGGGAGGCATCCGCCCAGGCCCTCGGGTGGGGATGGAGGCGGGTGGGGTGAGCGGACGCGGATCAGGCGGCGAGGGCCAGTGAGCGCCGATGGGAGATGCGGTGACCGACCCAGAAGCCGATCGCGATCAGCCCGGCCAGGGCGATGCCGAGGATCCACGGCAGCATCGAGGGCGCGGCCCCCGCGGTGGCGGTGGCGAGGGTGCCGGAGCCGTCGGCGATCAACCCGTTCCCCGCGGCGAGGTCGGCGGCCCCGGCCTCGAGCTTGTCGCCGCCGTCCGCGAGATCGCCGGAGCCGTCCGCGACCGTCGCCGCGCCGGCGGAGAGCTTCTCGATGCCGATGTTGAGGTCGCCGGCCCCGGCCTGCAGCGCACCGACGCCGGTGGCGAGCGTGCTGGCGCCGTCGTTCAGGCGGGTTGCGCCCGCGCTGAGGTTCGCCGTGCCGGAGGAGAGGGAGGAGGCCCCGGTGGAGAGCGTCTGCAGCCCGGCGGCCAGCGTGGCGGCGCCGGCCGAGAGCTGCGACGTGCCGGAGTGCAGGGACTGCGCGCCCGCGACGAGGGCCGGCGCCCCCTGGGGAGCGACCAGCGCCACGGTGCCCGGCCACTTGTTCGCGACGTCGCCGTTGATGAGGCCGTTGACCCCGGCCGTGACCTTCGCCGACCCGCCGGCGGCGGCGACGAGCCCCTGGGCGAGGTCGGACCCCTTGGCCGCCACGGGAGCCATCGCGTCGACCTCCTGATCGACGCCGGCAGCCAGGCCGGCGAGCGCCTGGAGCTGCGGGTTCTTCGGGTCGGCGGCGAGCATCCCGGCGAGAGCATCGGCGAGCTGCTGCGAATGCCCTGGCGCCGTAGCGGCCACTCCCTGCAGGAGGCTCTTCGCTTCGGGCTGCGCGAGAGCGATCACGTTCGCGTCGACCTTCGTGCCGAGCGTGCCGCTGAGCGCGCTCGCACCCGCCAGTACCTGCCCGGCGTACGCGTGCGCTCCGTTGACTCCGGCGGCCAGGGTCGACACTCCCGCTGCCAGCGTCTGCGCCCCGGCATCCGCCTGCGCCATCTTCGTCGAGAGCTCCTGAGCCCCGGCGAGCGCGCTCTGGGCTCCCCCGCTGACCTTGCCGGCACCGGCTGCCGCGGTCGATGCGCCGGCGGCGAGGCTGCTCGCGCCGTCGGCCAGGCTCATGGCACCGCTCGCCGCCGTCGTGGCCCCGTCGCTCAACTTCTGGGAGCCCTCCTGCGCGCTGGCCGCGCCCGCGGAGAGGACACCTGTCCCCGTGGCGAGCTGCGACGCACCGGCCGAGAGGTCTGCGGCACCGGCAGCGAGGTCGGCCGATCCGTCTTTCGCGGACGTCGTTCCGTCGGCGAGCTCGGAGGCACCGGCGGCGATCTTGCTCGTCGTCGCGAAGAACAGGATCACCATCGCGGCCAGCAGCAGGCTGAGCACGATCACGGCGATGCGCATGCCGATTCCGTGCGAGTGGGGCGTGGTACTCGTCATTGAGGACTCCCGGGGTCAGTGGCGTCGTTGCCACCGGCGACTGTATGGGCACCCCGACTCGCGACCCCCGGATTTGCCGCTCGAAACCAAGTCTCAGCACCGATGAAACTCAGTTTCTTGTGGCTAGTGCACAAACGGGGGTGCCAGGCCCCTGTGCCCTGCGCGAAAAGGGGCCGTAACATCGCGGACTCACGACCCGCCTAGCCTCGTGCCCATGGCGAAGCAGAAGGCACCGGCGTGGCAGTGGTCGGAGGACGGACTCAATTTCCGCACGCGCAAGTGGGTGCGTCCGGAGGACCTCAACGCGAACGGCTCATTGTTCGGCGGCAGCCTGCTGAAGTGGATCGATGAAGAAGCGGCGATCTATGCGATCGTCCAGCTCGGCAACTACCGTGCCGTCACCAAGCACATCTCGGAGATCAACTTCGAGGCCTCGGCCGTGCAGGGCGATCTGATCGAGATCGGCCTGCAGGCCACGCACTTCGGCACGACGTCGCTCACCATGCGCGCGGTGGCCAGGAACATGATCACGCGCAAGCGCATCCTCACGATCGAGAGGATCGTGTTCGTCAGCCTCGACGACGATGGGGTGCCGACCCCGCACGGCTACACGGAGATCACCTACGACCGCGACCGGATGCCGACCGAGCGCATCGCCACCGGCACGATCCGGCTCCCCTCCCTCTGATCCGCCACAGGAGCGCCGAGCCACCTCCTCAGGCGCGAACTGCCCCCCGGTGTGCCGCGTGCGAGGAGGTGACCCGGTCGGAGAGGGGCGCGTCGACCTCGAAGGCCGGAACGCCGGCGAACGCCTGGGCGAGGTCGGCGATGAGGTCGTCGACATCCTCCAAACCGATCGACAGACGCAGCACGTCGGCTGCCGGACGCGCTTCGGGAGGGACAGGCCGATGCGTGAGCGCCGCCGGATGCTGGATCAGCGAGTCCACTCCGCCGAGCGACACCGCGTGCGTGAACAGTGCGGTCGCGGTGGTGACCGCAGAGGCCGCGGCGAATCCGCCGCGCATGCGCATCGCGATCATCGCGCCGGTACCGCGCATCTGCCGTTCCAGGATGCCGCGCGGGTCGCCGTCGAGTCCCGGGTAGAACACCTCGGCGACCTCGGGGCGATCGATGAGCCACTGCACGATCCGCCGCGCACTCTCCTGCTGGTGCCGCACCCGCACGGGGAGGGTCGTGAGACCGCGGTGCAGCAGATAGGCCCCGAGGGGATGCAGCAGCCCTCCCGTCACCGCCCGCACGCGGCGCAGAGCCTCCGCCGTCTCCTCGCTGCACGCGACGACGCCGGCGATCACATCGCCGTGCCCGCCCAGGTACTTGGTGGCGCTGTGCAGAGACATCGCCGCCCCGAGGTCGATCGGATTCTGCAGCACCGGGGTCGCGAACGTGTTGTCGACGACGACCGGCACCGTGCCGGCCTGGCGCACGACGTCGGCGATGTCGGCGATGTCGAGGGTGGGGTTCGCCGGGGTCTCGACCACGACGAGGCCGGTGTCGGGGCGCACGGCCGCAGCGACCTCGTCGGGGTGACAGTAGGTGGTCTCGACGCCGAGCAGGCCGGAGCCGAGCAGATGGTCGGTCCCCCCGTAGAGCGGACGCACCGCAACGACGTGGCGCGCCCCGGTCGCTCCCGTGTGCGCCAGGATCACGGCCGTCATCGCGGCCATGCCCGAGGCGAAGGCGACCGCGGCCTCGGCGTGCTCGAGCTCGGCGAGTGCCTCCTCGAAGCGGGCGACCGTGGGGTTCCACAGTCGTGCGTAGACCATGCTGCCGTCCGCCGGAGGACGCCCTCCCGTCGCCATGGCCTCGTACGAGTCGCCGCCGCGCTCGATGTCCGGGAGCGGGTTCGTGGTCGACAGATCGATCGGCAGCGCGTGGACCCCGAGCCCCTCGAGGTCGGAGCGGCCGCCGTGGACGGCGACGGTGTCGGGATGCAGCGGTGCAGTCATGACTCCACGTTGCCGGAATCACGATGAAACCGCAGGAACTCGACAGAAGCCGCCAGAAATTCGACGCTGAACGCTATTCTGTGCAGGATCCGAAGGGCAAGGAGGCCCCCCGTTTGGCGAAAGCACAACTCGACGAGACCGACCTCGAGCTGCTCGCGGTGCTCAGCCGCGACGCCGAGACGACGAACAAGGCGCTCGCACATCGCCTCGGCCTCGCCGAGTCGACCTGCGCACATCGGGTGCGGGCGCTGCGCGAGCGCGGAGTGATCCGCGACACGCGCATCCGCGTCGACAGGGCCGCTCTGGGTTTCCCGCTGCAGGCGATCATCAAGGTGCGCCTGGCGAACCACACAGGAGACAAGGTGACGGCCCTCTTCGATGCCCTGGTCGACATCCCGCGCGTCCTCCAGGTGTTCCACGTCGCCGGCGTCGACGACTTCCTCGTGCATGTGGCCGTGCAGGATGCGACGGCCCTGCGCGACATCGTTCTCGAGCACATCACGGTGCACCCCGTCGTGCGCGGCACCGAGACCCAGCTCGTGTTCGAACTGCGCGACGGACCGGGAGTGCTCTCCACCTGACCCTTCCGGTCGCACTTCGTGCCGTCCGATTCCGTTTCAGACGGCACGAAGTGCGACCGGAACGAGCGGAGCGTCGGTGCGTGCGCGAGGATGGAAGGCACGCCAGCCAGGAGCAAGGGAGCACCATGAGCCGCAGCGCCACCGCCGCCACGCACACCGTCCGCGAGATGCGGGACTTCCTCTTCGCGAACGCCACCGACTATGCGGCGGCCCGCGACGGATTCGTCTGGCCGGAGGTCGACGAGTTCAACTTCGCGTTGGAGTGGTTCGACGTGGTCGCGAGCGAGAACCCCGACCGCCCGGCGGTGCAGATCGTCGAGGCCGACCTGAGCCTGCGCTCGTGGACCTACGGGCAGCTCTCGGCGCGATCCGACCAGGTCGCCTCCTGGCTCCGCACGCTCGGCATCGGTCGCGGCGACCACGTGATCGTGATGTTGAACAACACGATCGAGCTGTGGGAGGTGATGCTGGCGATCACGAAGATCGGCGCCGTGTCGATCCCGACCTCGACCCTGTTGTCGGCTTCGGACCTCGCCTACCGCGTCGAGCACGGACGCGCGCGGGCGGTCATCACTCTCGGAGCGCTCGCCGATCGCCTCGACGACATCGATCCCGGCATCCTGCGCATCGGCGTCGGCGACGACATCTCCTCCGGCTGGGCACGCTTCGCCGATTCCACCGCCGCTCCGGCGGGTTTCGAGCCCGACGGTCCGACCCCCTCGTCCGACACCGCGCTGCTCTACTTCACCTCGGGCACGACGAACCGCCCGAAGCTCGTGCAGCACACCCACGCCTCCTACCCGATCGGGCACCTGTCGACCATGTGGTGGCTCGGGGTGCGCCCCGACGACGTGCACCTCAACATCTCCTCCCCCGGCTGGGCCAAGCACGCGTGGTCCAGCTTCTACTCGCCGTTCCTGGCCGAGGCCACCGTCTTCGTCTACAACTACGCCCGCTTCGACGCGAACACCCTCATGCAGGTCATGGACACCCACCACGTGTCGACGTTCTGTGCGCCGCCGACGGTGTGGCGCATGCTGATCCAGGCCGATCTCGCCCGGCTCACCCGCCCTCCGCGCGAACTGGTGGGCGCGGGCGAGCCGCTGAACCCCGAGGTCATCGACCGGGTGCGTGACGCCTGGGGCGGGACGATCCGCGACGGGTTCGGTCAGACCGAGATGACCGCGTGCATCGGCAACTCCCCCGGCCAGGCGGTCAAGGTCGGCTCGATGGGACGCCCGTTGCCCGGTTATCCGGTGGTGCTGCTCGACCCGGTCACCGGCGCGGTCACCGAGGGGCAGGGCGAGGGTGAGATCGCGCTCGATCTGTCGCAGCCGCCGCTCGGGCTCATGGCCGGCTACTACGACGACCCGGAGAAGACCGCGGAGTCACGGACGGGCGGCTACCACCACACGGGCGACATCGCCGTGCGCGACGACGACGGCTATCTCACCTATGTCGGCCGCTCCGACGACGTGTTCAAGGCTTCCGACTACAAGATCTCGCCCTTCGAGCTCGAGTCCGTGCTGCTCGAGCACGACCTCGTGATCGAGGCAGCGGTGATCCCGAGTCCCGATCCGACGCGTCTTGCGGTGCCGAAGGCCTACATCTGCCTGACCCCGGAGGCCCCGGCCGTCGGTTCGGATGCGGCGCGCGCGATCTTCGCCCACGCGCACGAACGGTTGTCATCGCATCTGTGGGTGCGGATCATCGAGTTCGTCCCCGAGCTCCCCAAGACGATCTCCGGCAAGATCCGACGCGTCGAGCTGCGGGCACGCGAAGCCGCGCGGGTGCAGTCCGGCGACGAGGCCGGGCAGCACCGTGACCGTGACTACCGCTGAGGTCAGCGCACGACGGCGATCGTCGCCGTCGCCGGCCCGGTCTTCGTGAGCGCAACCTTCGACGTCGCTGCGACGGGCGTCTTCGACGTC
>NZ_JARD01000007.1:0-3870 GCF_000708345.1 Microbacterium sp. Cr-K32
GAGCCCGCACCCGAGCCGGAGCCCGCACCCGAGCCGGAGCCCGCACTCGAGCCGGTCGTGCCGGAGCCCGAGGCCGAGGAGCCGCTTCCCCTCATCGAAGACGCCTTCCTGCCGCCCACGGAGGTGACGCTCGCGCCACCGGTCGACGACGACTTCGACCAGCTGTGGGGTGCCACCGTGCACTCGGTCGGCGGGGCGGCACCGGTGGTGCCGGTCCCCGTCGAGGGCGACCACGACGGCGCCACCGTCTCGGCAGCGGACCTCCGTGCTCTCCGCCAGCAGCCGCAGGTCGCGAACGACGCGCCGACGGAGGTGCTCGATGTCGCGCCGGCACCGGCCGTGGCCTCGGTCGGCCGCATCCGGCTCTCCACCGGTCAGGTGGCCGCCCTCGACCGCACCGTGATCATCGGGCGCCGGCCGCGGTCGACACGTGCGAGCGGGGCGAACCTCCCGCACCTGATCGCCGTCGAGAGCCCCCAGCAGGACATCTCACGCAGCCATCTCGAGGTCAGGCCGGAAGGCGACACCGTGGTGGTCATCGACCTGCACACCACCAACGGGTCCACGCTCCTGCGCCCGGGCGCCGACCCCGTGCGGTTGCACCCCGGGGAGCAGACGCTGGTGCTCTCCGGCGATGTCGTCGACCTCGGCGACGGCGTGACCGTCGCCTTCGAGGATCTCCCGTGACGCGTCGCCCGTCGCCGCCGCCGGATCTTCCCGGCTTCACCTATGTGGAGCCGTTGGGCACCGGTGGCTTCGCCGACGTGTTCCTCTACGAGCAGGAGATGCCTCGCCGCCGCGTCGCGGTGAAGGTCCTGCTCGCCGATCGCATCTCGAGCGGCGCCGCGCAGGAGTTCGCCGATGAGGCGAATGTCATGGCCATGCTCTCGACGCACCCCGCGATCGTCACGATCTACCAGGCCGGGGTCGCGGGCGACGGGCGCCCCTATCTGGTGATGGAGTACTGCCCGCGGCCGAACCTCCAGCTGCGCGCACGGAAGGACCCGTTCTCCGTCGCCGAGGCTCTCCGGGTCGGCGTGCAGGTGGCCGGCGCTGTCGAGACGGCGCACCGCGCAGGCGTGCTGCACCGCGACATCAAGCCCGCCAACATCCTCGTCACCGAGTACAACCGGCCGGCGCTCACCGATTTCGGCATCGCGTCGACGACGGGCGCGACGGGTGAGGCGTCGGGCATGTCGATCCCGTGGTCGCCACCGGAGTCGTTCGCCGAGCCGCCCCAGAGCGGGCCGCGCACGGACGTGTGGGCGCTGGGGGCGACGCTGTACACCCTGCTCGCCGGACGATCACCGTTCGAGCGCCCCGGGGAACGGAACTCCAGTGCCGACCTCATCGAGCGCATCGAGCGCGCCGCCCTGCCGTCTCTGAAGCGGCCGGACTCCCCGGAGAGCCTGCAACGACTCCTCGAGCGCTCGATGGCGAAGAATCCCGACGATCGCTTCCCGAGCGCCGTGGCGTTCGCGCGAGCGCTGCAGAAGGTGCAGATCGAGCTCTCCCACTCGGTGACCCCGATCGACATCGTCGACGATCACCCGCCGGCGGAAGACCTCGACGACGACGGCGACGGTCTCACCCGGGTGCGGGAGATCGTCAGTATCGATCCCGACATGGCCTCGTTCACCCGTCCGTCGGCGACGACGCAGCGGAAGGAGCCTCCGGCCGCGCTGCAGGGGGTGCCGCGCTTCGACGCCCCGGCCGCCCAGGAAGCGGCGGTCGAGCAGACGCAGCTGCGCACGCCGTCTCCCGTTGCTGCACCTCCGACCGTGCCGGGCGCCGACGACCGGACCATCGCCCGTGCGCCGATGGTCGTGGCCCCGGACGCCGCCGTGCCGCCGACGATGGTTCCCGGAGCGCCCGTCGAGGCCCCGGTCGCACCCGAGCCGCCCCGCAGTCGGAAGGGGCTGTGGATCACCCTCGCCGCCGCGGGAGTCGTGCTCGTGATCGGCGGCATCGTCGGACTCAACCTCCTGGTCGCGGGTATCGCGCCCGAACCGCAGGAGACCGCGGAAGCCGTCGATCCGAAGGACGTCGGAACGGATGTGGTGCCGAAGGTGACGGAGCTCGCCGGGACGCGACAGGGCGAACAGGTGGTCTTCACCTGGACGAACCCGAGCCCGCTCGACGGCGATTCGTACATCTGGACCCCGGTGGCGGTCTCGGGCGAGGTCGATCCCCAGCAGACGCCGGATCCGACCGCCACGGTGCCCGCCGCGGCGGGGACCGTCTGCATCGATGTGATGCTGCGACGCGACGACGGGCGCGCGTCCGAGACCGTGCGGGGGTGCGTGGAGTGAGTGGTGAAGGCGGCGTGACCGTCGAGTTCGCGGGGGAGTACTTCCCGGTCCGTCGGGGCGGGCGGTTCATCGTCGGGCGCGAGGGAGATCTCGAGCTCGACGACAACCTGTTCCTGCACCGGCACTTCCTGGAGATCACCGACGCCGACGGGTTGTGGTGGCTGTCGAACGTCGGCACGCGACTCACGGCGACCGTGACCGATTCGGCCGGTGGCGTGCAGGCCTGGCTCGCTCCCGGTGCCCGCCTTCCGCTGGTCTTCGAGACCACGACCGTCGTGTTCAGCGCAGGACCGACGACCTACGAACTCACCTTGCACGCGGCGGAGCCGACGTTCCGTGCGACAAGGCGCGAGCACGACGACGGGGGTGCCTCCACGATCGGCGACGTCCCGTTGACCCTCAGCCAGAAGCTCCTCATCCTCGCGCTGGCGGAGCCGCAGTTGCGCAGGGACGGTACGGGTATGAGCGAGATCCCGACGTCGGCGAAGGCCGCGGAGCGCCTCGGCTGGACCGTCACCCGCTTCAACCGCAAGCTCGACAACGTGTGCGACAAGTTCGACCGGATCGGTGTGCCCGGAATGCGCGGCGGACAACGCAGCTTCGCGACCAACAGACGTGCGCGCCTGGTGGAGCACGTGATCGCGTCGCGACTGGTCGGCAAGAGCGACCTGCCGTTGCTCGACACCGCGCACGCCGTCGACGAGGTCGAGGGAGAGCAGGAGTGATCTGGGAGATCGACGACCACGCTCCCGAGGTCGAAGGGCTCGACGCGCACGGACGCCCGGATCCTGCGTACGCGGAGGCCCTCGGGCTCCGCACAGCAGGGCGAGGGCCGCGCGTGCTCGCCGCGCTGATCGAGTGGGCGGTGGCCGTGCTCATCGCGCTCCCGGCGATCGTCGCGCTCACCCCGGTTCTCGCGCAGGTGGTCGCAGGGCAGTTCGACGCCGAGAAGTTCTTCGCCCGCGGTGACCTGGTGTGGCTCATCGTCGCGGCAGCCGTATCGCAGGGCCTGATGATCGCCTATATCGTCGTCCAGCTCGTCCTGCACGGACGCAAGGGAGTGACGCTCGGCAAGGCGATCTGCGGCATCCGCTCGGTGAACGTACGGACCCTCGAGCGCCCCGGTTTCTGGCGCGGAGCCGTGGTCCGCTTCCTCGTCGCCTACGCCTCGCTCATCGTCCCGGTCATCGGTCCGCTGCTGGTGATCATGCTCTCCCCGCTGTTCGACATCGAGAGGCGAGGACGCGGCTGGCTCGATCTCGCTGCCGCGACCTGGTTCGTCGACGTGCGCGGCGGGTTGAATCCCTACGATGCGAAACGCATGCGCATCGCGCGCAAGCGCGTGAAGACGCCCGAACACGAGGAGAAGGCTCCGCTGCCGTCACTGGCGACGCCGGTGCATCGCGACGCGCCGGCCGAGTACGTCCCGAGTGCGCGCCTTTCCGGAGGCGTCATCGGTGCGCACCGCTCGGCCGCGGCGGCTGCGACGGGGCAGGCAGAGCCATCTGGAGCCGGCTCCATGGTGTCGGCGGCGCCGCCGTCGCTCGCGACGGGCGCA